>CALZMV010000093.1 GCA_945788655.1 uncultured Clostridia bacterium
TCAGCTATGACATATGATATTGAAGTTTGGATGCCAAGCTACGGAAGATATGTTGAAATATCTTCATGTTCAAACTTTGAAGATTATCAGGCAAGAAGAGCAAATATCCGTTACAGAAACGAAGAAACAGGTAAGGCTGAATTCGTTCATACTCTTAACGGTTCCGGTCTTGCAGTTGGCAGAACAGTTGCAGCTATCCTTGAAAACTACCAGCAGGAAGATGGAAGTGTAGTGATTCCTGAAGCTTTGAGAAAGTACATGGGAGTAGATGTAATAAAATAAATCTTTTGTATAACGTTTGTTATTGACAAGTGTATATAAGTGTAATATAGTGTACTTATCCAATAAGTACACTATTTATTTTCCCGGGAGGTTTACCTAATGGATATAATTATCAGCAATTCATCCGGCACGCCCATTTATGAGCAGATTACAGCACAGATAAAAGCTCAGGTAATGGAAGGGCGACTAAAGCCGGGAGAACCTATTCCTTCCATGAGGGCTTTGGCAAAGGCTCTGCATATCAGTGTGATTACCGTACAAAAGGCTTACGAAGATTTGCAGCGCGATGGATTTATTCAGACTACAGTGGGCAAGGGCAGTTTTATTTCTGCTGCCGGAGCGGACTTATGGCAGGAGGAGCAACAGCGCATAACGGAAGAGTATCTTACTAAAGCAGCAGAAAGCGGTAAACGGTGCGGTCTTAAGCTTGAGACACTTCAGCAGTTGCTCAAGATGTTTTATGAGGAGGAATGATTCATATGGCAGATGATGCATTGAAAATAACCGGACTATGCAAGAGTTACGGTGATTTTTCCCTTAAGGACATAAATCTGGCGGTGCCGGAGGGGACTGTCGTAGGGCTTGTAGGAGAAAACGGGGCCGGCAAAACTACTACCATAAAGGCTTCTCTTGACCTTATTAAAAAAGATAGTGGCAAGGTTTCATTCTTTGGCAAGGAAATGTCGGATGACCCTCTAGGTATCAGAAGTGACATCGGCGTGGTCTTTGACTCGCTCCATTTCAGTTATGGCCTAAACATAGAAAAAATAGAGAAAATATGCAGTGCTGTATATGACAACTGGGACAAAAAGGTATTTGAAGAATATATTGAAAAGTTTTCTTTGCCTGAGAAGAAGATAATCAAGGAATTCAGTACAGGAATGAAGATGAAGCTAAATCTGGCTATAGGCTTATCTCATAATGCGAAACTTCTTATAATGGATGAGCCGACTTCAGGGCTGGACCCGGTTGTGAGGGATGATATTCTGGAAATTTTCCTTGAATTCATGCAGGAAGAAAAGCACTCAATACTTCTCTCATCACACATAACCTCAGACCTTGAAAAGATTGCCGATTACATCGCATTTATACATGACGGACGTGTGATTTTCTGTATGCCTAAGAACACGTTGCTGTATGAGTATGGAATAATAAGATGCAGCAGAGATGATTTTGAAAGGGTAAGTCCTGAAGATAAAAAAGTATGGCGAATTGAAGATTATCAGTGCAGCATTCTTGTCGATGACCGAAAACGTGCAGCCGAAAGGTATCCAAATATGGTAATCGATTCACCATCAATAGATGAAATAATGCTTCTCTATGTGAAGGGGGAAAGAAAATGAAGGGGTTAATATTAAAAGACATATATAACGCCATGACTCAAGGCAAGGCATTAATTTTCATGATAGTCATCTTTGGCGTTTGTTTTGCAAATGCAGCCAGCGGAACTTTGATTATGATGTGTACCATTTACGCCGCAGTGATGGTTGTAAACAACTTGGCTCTTGATGAAATGTGCAGCTGGGAAGTATATGCACTGACAATGCCGGTAACGCGCAGCCAGCTGGTGCTTTCCAAGTACATTGTTTCCGTAGCATACTCCTTGTGCGGTATACTGCTTGGAATTGTTATGACGGCAGCGCTGAGGGTGTTAGGCTTTGGTCAAGGTCAATCTTCTCCGGAACTTATCTTGGCTATCAGCGTTACGGGACTTGCTATGGCAACCGTATTTATTGCGCTTCTGATTCCGGTTAATTTCAAGTTCGGTGTTCAGAAAGGAAGGTTTGTCCTTCTTGGAATTGCAGCTCTGATCGGAGGTGGCGGAGTAGTATTATCCGGAAATGAAGATTCCAAAGTTTTAGCTGCTCTTGATAAACTGGGACAGCTTAATGGTGCAACTATGATATTAATTACTTTGGCAGCAGCTGCCGTAATTATGAGTATTTCATTTATGATAAGTGTCAGAATAGTGAATAATAAGGAATTTTGATGCTTCAATTATGATATTTCAATTATGAATTTTTCCATTATAAAGAAACTCCTTTCTTGCCATTGGACGAAAGGAGTTTTGATCTTTTTTGAATAATAGTGCAGGTAAACAGGCACTTTAGAAATTTTTGCAGAAGCTTTTTAAAAAGAGAGGCATCATAGTCGCCGAATACTGGCAAAGGGAGTAGTTACCGTTGCAGATGCACCAGTCATACATAAGGCCTCTTTCGAACATGGCGTAGGCTTTTGTAATATCGTTAATAGACAATTCATCTTTAAAAAGCCCCTGGTTGTATCCTTCTATTGTGATTTTGCGCAGGAGTTTGTAGTAGGTCCTGTTGGTATCCATCAGATGGCGCTCGCCCGTTGTAATAAGCTGAGTAGCAAAAAGCTGACACAGAAGGTCCACGGAAACGGTATTTTCAATCATTAAGAAAAGCTCCTGATTCAGGAAAACAAGCTTATCTATAGGAGAAAGGGATTCGTCCATGGTTTCCATAAGCTCCTCATATTTTTCATCAAACAAGTATGAAAGAGAACTGAGCAAAGCGTCCTTGCCATCAAAATAATGGTAGAAGGAACCTCTGGAGGTACCTGAAAGCTCCACAATCTCATCTATGGTGGTGTCGTTGTAGCCCTGCTGATAAAATAATTGCCATGCGGCAGAAACGATCTTACCTTTTGTGTTCTTTGAATTCTTCTTTTTCATCGATAAACCTCGAAAAAATTTTTTAAGTTAATATTTTATACATTTATTAGTATAGACTATAGTATAATAAGAAAATATTGAAATTTCAATATATAATAAATATAATTCTATAAAAAATATTAAAAATAATACAGACTATATTCTGTGTTTCGTTCTAGTTTAAATTGTGTTACAATGGCAAAGTCAAAAGAAAAGAGGTAAAGAAAAATGAGTTTTAAGTTAATGAAATATATTGAGCCTGATTTTACTCAGGAAAAACTGGCAAATGCCCCTGATGCAAAGCTTGTTAAGGCACCTTGTGCCAAGGCCGCACCAAAGGGGTTCCACGCAACTTCTATTTTCCCTGAGTATTTTAAAATAGATGGCAAGTGGCATCTTGCAGAAGACAGCAGAATGGATGCGGTTCCTGTTTGGGACGGTGAGAAAATCAGTGTAGTTGAATTCAGAAATATTAAGGAAAACGATTTAGTCGTTGTAGGCAGAACTGAAGATGGCTCAGAAGGAATTTATGTGCATGATGACTGCTGGGAAAAGGAAGAAGTTGAGCAGGACAAGAGTCCCTTTGGTTTCCGACAGAGCAGAAGCAGAGAAACTTCATTTACATATGACTATGAAAACTTAATTGAATTATTAAAGTACGAGAAAGAAAACAACGGATACGTTGTTTGGGTGCTTGGACCGGCATGCAGCTTCGACGTTGAAGCGAGAAGAGTTATGGAACAGATTATTGAGAAGGGATATTGCCAGGCGGTACTTGCCGGAAACGCTCTTGCAACTCATGACCTTGAGGCGGCATATCTTGGAACAGCCCTTGGATGTGACATCAGAAACCAGAGAGCACACCTTATGGGGCACTATAACCATCTTGATACGATAAATGCCATAAATACATATAATTCAATTCCAAAATTCATCGAAGAAGAAGGTATAGACAACGGAATAATGTACAGCTGTGTTAAGAACAATGTGCCTTTCGTGCTAAACGGATCCATAAGAGATGATGGTCCTCTTCCGGAGGTTTATGAACACACATATCAGGGTCAGGACACCATCAGATCCCACATAAGAAGGGCAACAACTGTAATAGGCATGGCTACAGTGCTTCACACTATTTCAGCCGGCAACATGACGCCTACTTACAGAGTGTTAGAGGATGGAACAATCAGACCTGTACATTTTTATATGGTAGACACTTCAGAATTTGCGGCAAATAAGCTTGGTGACAGAGGAAGCCTTGCTGCAAGAGGAATAGTGACAAATGTTCAGGATTTTATGAGAAATTTAAGCAGAGGTCTTGATCTTTAATGAAGATGGCTTCTGCTGATACGGAGGATAGCATGTTTAACGGAGAAGTTGCAGCGTTTATTTTATATTTTGTGCTGATAGTAGGGATAGGAATTTATTTCTTCCTTAAAGACAGAAATTCGAACGGGGAACAGGAATTTTTTATTGGTGGACGTGCCATGGGTCCTTGGGTAACAGCATTGTCAGCGCAGGCATCCGATATGTCAGCGTGGCTATTAATGGGTCTGCCGGGAAGTATTATGGCCTTCGGATTTGGCCAGATGTGGATCGGTATCGGCCTTGCCCTTGGTACTGCAGCCAACTGGATTTTTATAGCCAAGAGGCTTAGAAAGTTTTCAAAAGCGGCAGGGGATGCCATAACTGTTCCTCAGTATTTGAGCAACAGATTCAAGGCAAAAAGTTATACGCTTCAGATTATTTGTGCCATCATATTTTTCGTGTGTTTTACTGTGTATGTTGCATCGGGATTTGTTGCAGGGGCATCGGTGTTTACTACGGTTTTTCCGGCACTGAACACCCAGACAGCTATGATTATTTTTGCACTTGCCATGCTAATATGCACATTTTTCGGCGGCTTTAAGGCAGTGTGCTGGACTGACTTTTTCCAAGGAATCCTAATGCTTGTGGCAGTGGTTTCTGTACCAATCGTTGTTGTGATGACGATGAATCTGGATGAATCTGCACTTTCGGCCGTATATTCATATGTGGACGGAGCAACTGGTCAGGAAACAATATGTAATTTCGGTACAGGAATATTTGATGCAAGCTGGAAGGAAATCGTAAGCGGACTTGCATGGGGACTTGGATATTTCGGAATGCCACATATTATTGTAAGATTTATGTCTATAGAAAAACCTTCGATGATAAAGAAAAGTGCAACGGTGGCAATTATCTGGGTAGTGATTTCTTTAGGTGCAACCTGTCTGATTGCCTATCTCGGAAGAATGGTAATGGCTGAAGAACTTCTTACTGTCGGAGCACAGAAAACAGTGTTTATAGCTTTTGCAAGAATGCTTTTCCCTGGATTTATCGCAGGAATTCTTATGGCGGCTATCATTGCAGCATCAATGTCCACCGCTGATTCACAGCTTCTGGTGGCATCCAGTTCCTTTACGTCGGTCTTCATCAGATTCTTGGCGTTCTTGCCGAACAGGGGATCGTGCCGCTGGGAAACCGGCATCAGGCCAAA
>CALZMV010000094.1 GCA_945788655.1 uncultured Clostridia bacterium
AGAGTCACTCCCTCATGACCATTAAAGAGTTCTGCCAGTTCAAATGCCACATCATTGATTTTTCTCGCTCCCAGACTTCCGCCAAAGGAAAACACAACAAAGTCCTCCTGTGGAATTTCAAGTTTTTCCCTTGCCTCAGCCTTTGAGATGGTGAAGAAACTTCTTCTCACAGGATTTCCTGCTTCAATGAGCTTTTGTGGCATCTTAAAAAACCGTGCTGCATCAGGGAATCCCAGAAAAATACTGTCAACAAATCGCTCTAGCATTCTATTTGCAAGTCCCGGAAAGGCATTCTGCTCGTGAATGTATGTAGGCACCTTCATCAGATGTCCCGCCATGAGCATAGGAACACACACAAAACCTCCTGTACCGATAATAACATCCGGCTTAAACTCCCTTATTATCTTCTTAGACTGCGCGATACCTTTAGATACCGCAATTCCTGTCTTAACAAACTCACCGGGAGTTTTTTTATCAAACCATCTGGCAGTCACCAGCTTAAGGTCATACCCATTATCAGGAACGACTTCCTTCTCAATTCCTTCTTCATTTCCGACATATAGAACTTCTGTTTCAGAATCAATTTCTTTGAACTTGTCTGCAATGGCAAGAGCAGGATAAATATGTCCTCCTGTTCCGCCGCCGGTTACAATCACTCTCATTAATGTCACCTATACTTCTGACGATTTTGAAATATTCACCAATATACCCATAGTACCCATAAAAATCAGCAGTGCGTTGCCGCCATAGCTTACAAATGGCAGAATAACACCGGTTGGAGGGAATGAGGATGTTACAACAGCAATATTCAGCACCACCTGAACACCTATCATTATGGTAATGCCGGCAGCCAGCATCATTCCCATATAGTCAGGGGCATTCATGGCAACGTGGCAGCCTCGCCACACCAATGCCATATACAGCAGTATTAACGCCGCGATACCCACAAATCCCAATTCTTCTCCGATTATTGCCAAAATAAAGTCATTCTGAGGTTCAGGAAGGTAGAGGTTTTTCTGAATACTGTTTCCAAGACCTCTTCCTGTCAGACCTCCTGTGCCCATGGCAAGAAGTGACTGCACAACCTGCCATCCATCATCAAGTGCATGAGCAAAAGGATCCAAAAAGCTTGTAAACCTCTTTAACCTATATCCATCCGTATCCATTGCAATCAAAGCCACACCTGCCACACCTGCAGCACCTGCAAGCATTCCTAAGTGTCCCCATCTCGCACCTGAAACAAAGAGCATACCACCGGCAATAAATATAACTGTAAATGCAGTGGACATATTAGGCTGCAGCATAATCAGTCCTGCATAAACTCCCGCTACCATTACAACAGGCAAAACACCCTTCCAGAAATCAAAAGGTCTCTTAGGATACTTTGAGTAATAGCCTGCTACGAATGTTATAAGACCGAATTTGCATACTTCACCCGGCATAACGGTAAGAGGTCCTACCCCAACCCATCTTACTGCACCATTTGCTTCCAGACCTAAAGGTGTAAAAATCAAGAACAGCAAACCTAGACATACCACTGCAATAGGCTTATACATTCTTCCCCACCAGTGATAGTCAATCTTTGAGAAGATCCACATTACCACGAATCCTAAGGCCGCCCAAACGGCCTGCTTTTTAAGATAAACATAAGGGTCTCCCGCTTCACTGATGGATTTGTAGTAGCTGGCACTAAAGATCATCACCGTTCCAAAGACAACAAGAGCAGTCGTGAGAAGTACTATCAGCAAATCACCGTTGCCGCTGTCTTTGAACAGCTTCAGTCCGCTTATCCTGGATTTAAATTTAGTTTTTAAAGCATTTGCTTTTCTCATAAAAACTTCACCTATAAATAAAACTACAGTTTAGATACAATATCCTTGAAATGATCGCCTCTCTGCTCAAAATTCTTGTACATATCCCAGCTCGCACAGGCAGGAGAAAGGAGTACTGTATCACCGGGTTCTGCGACAGAAACAGCCTTTGCAACGCATTCTTCCATATCTTTTCCATAGGAATATGCTGAAAAGCCTGCTTCATCGCATGCTTTTGCTATCACAGGACCATCACGTCCTATAAGCACCATATGCTTGACGCTTCCGTTAAAATTATCTACAAAAGGCTTAAAATCCTGGCTCTTTCCATCGCCTCCCGCAATTAAAACAATATTCTTTTCAATTGCGCGAAGGGCAGTAAGGGCAGCATCCACATTTGTTCCCTTAGAATCATTGTAGAACTTTACACCATTCTTTTCACCACATAATTCAATGCGGTGTTCAACGCCCCCGAAACTTCTTAAAGTATCCCTGATATCTTCAGGCGCTATTCCTGCATAATAGCAGATTGCAGCTGCCGCTAAGGCATTTTCAATATTGTGCTTGCCGATAATTTTCAGTTCATTCTTCCTGCAAAGATGAATGAGGCTTCCATCCTCACATCTCAATACAAGCTCATCCTTCATTAAAAATGCACCCTGTTCCAGCTCTTTTGTGGAAGAAAAAGGAATAACCTTTGCTTTGCATTCTCTTGCCAGCTCAGTGCATAAGCTGTCGTCGGCATTGATTATGCAATATCCGTCTTCCTGCTGATTTATAAAGATATTTGCCTTAGCCTTGGCATAATTTTCCATTGTATGGTGACGGTTAAGATGGTCAGGAGTAATGTTAAGAATGGCAGACACTACAGGGTTAAAACACCTTACAGTCTGCAGCTGGAAACTGCTTGTTTCTGTAATCATCCAGTCATCTTCCTTGCTTTCAAGCGCCTTGGACACAACGGCCACGCCAATGTTTCCGACAACATATGTATTTCTTCCTGAATTCTTGAATATTTCACCAACAAGAGTTGTCGTTGTGGTTTTGCCGTTTGTTCCTGTAATTGCAACAAAGCTACCCTTTGCAAGTCTGAAAGCTGTTTCAAGTTCGCCGGTTATTTCTGCACCTGCTTCCATTGCCTTCACTACAAAGTCAGCCTCAGGATTCACTCCCGGACTCAAGATAAGCATGTCAAACCGGCTCATATCTTCCGGCATACTTCCAAGGTAAAGCTCAGCACCCCTGTTTCTAAACCCTTCAACCAGTTCCTTAGGTGTGTCAGCCTCTGATTTTGCGTCCTGAATTGTAACATCAGCGCCAAGCTCCAGCATTGCATCAGCCGCCGCAATTCCTGACTTGCCAAGACCTACTACCATTATTTTTTTATCTTTATAACAATTTCTAGTATCCATAATCAACCCTCATATGCCATATTAAATGTTCATTATCAGAATGGCCACGATGCATGTAACCATTGCAAAACACCAGAACATAACAACAACCTTTTTTTCACTCATTCCGCACAGTTCAAAATGATGATGAATAGGCGCCATTTTGAAAATTCTCTTTTTTGTTCTCTTATAATAGCTTACCTGAATTATTACAGATAAGGCTTCTATAACGTAAATTATTCCTGCAATTGCAAGAAGAAACTCCAGTTTCATCATTAAAGCCCCTGCAGAAAGCACACCCCCTAAAGCCATTGAGCCTGTATCTCCCATAAATATCTTTGCAGGATTCTTGTTGAGCATCAGGAAACCAAGGCAAGCACCGGAAACTGCACCGAACAGAATCGGCATATCCTGATAATATCCGAAAGAAACAGATGCAATAACCATAAAGAAGGCTACAAGCGCTGTAATACCTGAAGCAAGACCATCAAGACCATCTGTTAGGTTTACAGAGTTGCTGAAAGCAATCATGACAAACATTACAAATGGTATATAGAAGATTCCCAGGTCTAAAGTAACATTGAAGATCGGAATCCAGATTGCACTTGATTCAAATGTGTTTCCTCCTGAGTAAAGATATGCATATATTGCAAAAGCCAGAGAAAAGACAAACTGCATCACAACCTTCTGTTTGGCACTTAGTCCCTTATTGTTCTTTTTTACTGCCTTTTCATAGTCATCCTTGAAACCGATGCTTCCAAAGAGAACCATTGCCACAAGAACAGCTATCAGACCAGCAGTAACTCCATGGGAAAATATGGCAACAGCCAATGCTCCAACCCAAGTAGCAGCAATAATTGCAAGACCACCCATGCTAGGAGTACCTGTCTTCTTATGATGTGACTTAGGTCCTTCATCTCTTACAAACTGTCTGAACTGCTTTTCTTCCAATTTCGGAATAAGGAGTTTTGTAAATCCAGCTCCTAAAACCCATGTAATCACCAATGTTATAACCGGTAGTAAAAATACTTCCATCACTTATCTCCTTGTATATCCTGTATTTGTAAATTCATTATCTGTAAATCTTATATTTATCTACAGCTTATAGTTCGTTGATGATTTTCTCCATTTCCATACCTCTTGAGGCCTTCACCAGGATAACATCACCATCTTTTATTATATCATTTTTTGCTTTAATAAAATCCTCTTTTTGGGCAAAATACATGACAGAATCTGAATTCATATATTTTTTTGCCTCATCTGCATAATAAAATCCATCTTCCCCTACTGCCACAAGGATATCTATGCCCTTTTTTGCAACATGCTCGCCCATAGATCTGTGAGCGGCCTCAGCCCTGTCCTCAAGACCTATAACATCTCCCAAAATGGCTACTCTGCGCTTTGCTTCAGTAGCTGCCAGAGTGTTTATGGCAGACTTTACGGATTTTTCGCATGCATTATAACAGTCATCAATTATCTTGAGACCGTTTTTTTCAAAAATGTTAAGTCTCTTACCTGTAAGTTCGGCCTGTTTTAATCCTTCAGCCGCTTCCGCCGGAGAAATGCCTATAAGCTGACCTACTGCCATTGCAAGACCTGCGTTGTATGCATTATGAGCACCTGCTGTTGGAAGCTCTACAAGCTGCCTGCATGAACCGTCATCAAAGACGAAGGAAACTCCTTTGTCGCCGTAATCCTTAATATCAGATACATTGAAATCACCTTGCCCATTATCATCTACAGATAAAAGCCTGTAATCGCCCGAAACTCTTTCTTTTGAAAGTTCAGGACACGCTGAATTTACAACCAGCACTGATTCTTCATTAAAGTAATCGGTTATCTCCATCTTAGCCCTGACAATGTTCTCAATATTCTTCATTTTCCTTATGTTTACTTCTGCAATCTGAGTTATGATAGCAATGTCAGGTTTTACAATCTGAGCGAGCCTGTCTATTTCTCCCGGTGCATCCATACCAAGCTCTAAAACAGCTATTTCCGTATCCTCAGGGAATTCCAGTATGGCAAGAGGTAACCCGTGTATGCTGTTGTAATTTTTCTTGTTCCTTGCAGTCTTGTATTTTGTACTTGCCACATAATACATCATATCTCTGGTGCTGGTCTTTCCGACACTTCCTGTCACGCCGATTCTCTTTTTCAGAGGCAGCGTGTCAAGATAATAAGCTGAAAGCTTATGAAGGGAAGCTACAACGTCTT
>CALZMV010000095.1 GCA_945788655.1 uncultured Clostridia bacterium
GAAAGATATTTGAAATCCAGTGAAGGGTGTTCCAACTTGCTGAATTCATCATACAACTTCTTAACTTCTGCAAAGTATGGTCTTGCATCCTCAGGATCCTCCTCAAATGGAGCGATACACATCAGCCCTCTGATTCTGATATTTGGACAAGTATCCAAGATATCTCGAATCATCTGACCTGTTTCCTCAGTGGTAATACCGAATTTGCTCTCTTCCATAGCAGAATTGACCTGAATAAGAATATCCATTGTCAGGTTATGCTGAGCCGCCCTTTTATCTATTTCCTGAGCCAGCTTCAACGAATCCACAGAATGAATCATTGAAACCTTGTCAATTATGTATTTTACCTTATTAGTCTGCAAATGTCCTATAAGATGCCAGCGAACAGGATCCACTCTGTCATACTTGTCCATAATCTCCTGAACCTTGTTTTCGCCGATATCAGTAATGCCGCATTTAATCGCTTCGTTTATTTCATCAGTTGAGTGAAGCTTTGTTACCGCTACAAGCAGAACATCCTCACCTTTTCTGCCGCTCTTTATTGCAGCTTTTTCCTTTAAACCATTGATGTATTCAATGTTTCCGCCGATTGACATAAATATCACCTCTCTGCTGATTTATTGTTTTGGTTTCTTTAGTATTTCAACATAGTTTTTAACCGTTTCAACAGGATAACCTTCACTGTCATAGAAATAATTCCTTGCTACAACACTCTTGTTTCCGTTGGTTGCATAGACAAGAACAGGTGTAAAATTGGCTTTGCCAAACTTGTCTATGACATAAACGCCTGTCTGTCCATCCTTCTTGCAGATGCTGTCGGTATTTACAATTATACCGCTGTTGCTGGAATAGATTACGCTGCATTCTTTAACTCTGTACCTGTCAAAGGACTCGTAATATCTATCACAGGATAAGACTATTTTTGTTTGCTTTTCGTCCTTAGAAGCACTATAAACAGACATTTTAACACTGTTGCCATCCTTAAAGTCAACAGTAATTCTGCTACCTTCAGTGAATCTTTCTGCATCCTTACTGTCAAGCCAGCATACAAGATACCACTTGCTTCTATCTACAATCTTAAAGATAACATTGCTTGATTCAGCGTTACCGGAAACCGCATCCTGAACTCCCGGACCTTCTTTGAATTCATCAAAGAAAGACTTTTTAATGTCTGCAAGCTTGTCAGGAGTAATTTTGTCTTCAAAGCCGTCATAGTAATAGCTTACTATCCCGGATTCATTGTTGTACATCTCCTTGCCACCTACCGTTGCAATTAAGCTGCCCGGTCTCATAAGGTCTCCTGCATTAACCTTCCTGTCCACGCTGCCCGCCGAAGGTGCCTTGTAAAGGCTCTCACCGCGCACAAAGATGCAGTCGGTTTCATAGCTTACATCTAAAGTCCCGTATTCGGCAATATAGGTCTGCTGGAAAATGTCCGAAACCGTTGGAACAACGTAAATCAGCACATAAAACGCTATAAAAAGCAATGCGAAGATAAGCACTCCCTTTTTAGTTGTCATGTTGATCTTCTTTTTCTTCATTTTAATATTTTACCACGAAATATTGTGGCTAGCAACACATCTAAAGCTCTTTTGCCACAACCTTTTCTAATATTTTTTTCTCGTCTTTTGTAAGATTTTTTTCTTTTTTCAGGTACTCTTCCCACAAGTCAGGTCTTCTGCATTTTGTCAGTTCCAACGCATTTTCATACTGCCACAGATGTATTAGCTTGTGATTGCCGTTGGTCAGAACCTCAGGAACCTCGAGTCCCCTGTAGCACCTCGGTTTTGTGTACTGATTGCATTCCAGAAGTCCTGAATATATAGACTCATCAGAGGTTGACTGATGATTGCCAAGGACATCGGGAATAAACCTTGCTACAGAGTCGATTAAAACCATTGCCGGCAGCTCTCCTCCCGTAAGGATATAATCTCCGATGGATATTTCCTCCATATCGTAGTGATCCAAAACTCTCTGATCCACTCCTTCGTAGTGTCCGCAGAGGATGACAATCTCATCCATATTGGCAAGCTCCTCTATCTTTGCCATGTCAAGCACAGATCCTCTTGGTGACATATAAATTGCCTTCTTTTTTGAAGCCTCGATAGAATCCATCGCATCAAAGATGGGCTGAGCTGTCATAACCATGCCGGGACCGCCTCCAAAGGGAGTATCATCAGCCTTATGATGTTTGTCAGTGCTAAAATCCCTTATGTTTATTAAGTTAATGTCCAATATCCCCTTATCATTAGCTTTTCCTAAAATACTGCTTTCAGTCACTGCAGTAAACATTTCCGGAAAAAGGGTTAAAATATTTACTTTCATCGATTATCCTATGCTTCCTCTGTTTCCTATGCTTCCTCTGCACCGTCTAAAAATCCCGGAATCAAGGTCACTTCTACAATTTTTTCATCTATTTTAACATTCTTCACAAACTGTGCCACAGCAGGGATAAGTACCTCCTTGCCTTCTGAAGTTTCAACCTGGTAGATGTCCTGAGCAGTATTCTGTAGTACGTCCTTGATAACACCCACCTTAGTTTCGCTGTTCAAATCTACCACGCTGCAACCAATTAAATCTCTTATATAAAAGGTATCTTCAGGAAGCTCTCTTAAATCCTCCTCAGTAATCATTACGTCATAATCCTTAAGAGCTTCTGCCTGATTTCTGTCGTTTACACCCTTAAACTTGGCGATTACCATATTCTTCTGATACCTGACATTTTCAATTTTATATTCCTTACTTGTTCTGCCTTTTTCTAAGATTACAGTATCTAATTCTTCAAATCTTTCTTTATAGTCTGAATAGTTATATATCTTCACCTCTCCGCGAAGTGCCACGGCATTAACAATCTGCCCAATTTTAATTTTTTCCATCTTTTCACCCGTAATATACTAATATAGGCACATAAATACCTCGGTAAATATGTGCCCATCTTATTTTCAAAACTATTCTTTCACAATTTCTACTGTCACTTTTTTGTTCTCTCTGGTTGCTGCGGCATTAACAACAGTTCTAAGCGCCTTTGCAATTCTTCCCTGCTTGCCAATAACCTTACCCATATCGCTTGGGTCTACTTTTAGGCGTACAACATCGCCCTGACGGCTGCTAGATTCTGTAACCACAACACCATCCGGATTATCAACTAGTGACTTTGCTATTGCTTCAACTAGTCTAGTCATTAGTTTTCACCGCTTTCATTATTTAATAATTCCAGACTTCTTGAAAAGAGCCTTTACTGTGTCTGTAGGCTGTGCACCGTTGGATAACCACTTCTGAGCAGCTTCTTCGTTGATCTTGATTTCCTTAGGTTCAGTCATTGGGTTGTAGTAACCGATTTCTTCGATGAACTTACCATCTCTTGGAGCTCTAACGTCTGCAACTACGATTCTGTAAAAAGGCTTCTTGTGAGCACCCATTCTCTTTAATCTGATTTTAACCATTGTTTGTTTCCTCCTTAAAATAATCCTTTAAATCTTTTATTCTTTTTCATAAAGCTTGGACTGCTAAACGTTTTCATCAGTTTTTTAGCATCTTCATACTTTTTGATTAAACTGTTAATCTTGCTGACAGGCTGACCGCATCCGGCAGAAATTCTCTTCCTGCGGCTGGCGTTAAGAATCTGTGGATTCCTTCTTTCTTCGGGTGTCATGGAATAAATGATTGCCTCCATCTGCTTAAGCTCTCTTTCGCTTCTGTCGATGTCCTCATCACTTAGCTTGTTTGCACCCATACCCGGCAGCATTTCCAGCATCTTGCCGATGCCGCCCATTTTCTGCATCTGACCCATCTGTTCCAGGAAGTCCTCAAGAGTGAATTCATTCTTTCTGAACTTCTTCTCCAGCTTAGCCGCCTGCTCTTCATCATAGCTTTCCTGTGCTTTTTCTATTAATGAAAGCATGTCTCCCATTCCAAGGATTCTGCTTGCCATTCTATCAGGGTGGAAAGGTTCAAGTGCATCAAATTTTTCTCCCATACCGATGAACTTAACAGGTTTGCCTGTTACCTTCTTGGCGGAAAGGGCTGCACCACCTCTCGAGTCACCGTCCATCTTGGTCATGATGATTCCGTCAATGCCCAGCTTGTCGTTAAAGCCTTCTGCAGCATTTACAGCATCCTGACCGGTCAGGGCGTCTACAACCAGCAGAATTTCATGAGGCTTAACAGCCTTCTTAACTCTTGCCAGCTCTTCCATCAGTTCCTCGTCAATCTGCAGACGACCTGCTGTATCGACGATGAGAACGTCATAGCCTTTGATTTCGGCTTCCTTGCGCGCCTTAACAGCAATGTCTTCAGCGCACTTATTATCTCTGTCTACGTAAACCGGAACATCTACGGTCTTACCAACCACCTCAAGCTGGTCGATAGCTGCCGGTCTATATATGTCACAGGCGCAAAGCATAGGCTTTTTGCCGTTTTTCTTTAAGTAATTTGCAAGCTTTCCGCAGGTTGTTGTCTTACCTGTACCCTGAAGACCAACCATCAGAAGCACTGTAAATCCGCTAGGCGAATAAGTAAGCTTGCTTCCTGTTCCTCCCATGAGCTCCGTAAGCTGGTCGTTAACAACCTTAATAACCTGCTGACCCGGAGTAAGGCTTGCAAGAACCTCCTGACCCATGCACTTTTCTTTGACATCGGCCACAAATTCCTTAACAACCTTAAAGTTAACATCCGCCTCAAGAAGAGCCAGCTTAACTTCGCGCATTGCGTCATTGATATCGCTCTCTGTCAATACGCCCTTGCCCTTTAATTTCTTAAAGGTGTTCTGAAGTTTTTCTGATAATGATTCAAATGCCATTTATCCCTCCAAACCGTCGATGATGGACTTAATTCTATTTAACCCCTCGACAGTGCTCATGTCCTTTGTGGCGGAAGCCTGAGCGGCAAGTCTGTCAATTTCATGGTCGATTCTTGCTATTGCTTCCTCTGTTTTGACTAATTTATCTATAAGGTTTAACTTGTTTTCGTAATCTTCAAGAGCCTGTTCTGCCTTTTTTAGAGTATCGTGAACGGCCTGCCTTGAAATTCCATGCTCCTGAGCTATCTCAGATAAGGAAAGGTTCTCTTCATGGTAAAGTGCCATCACCTGTCTCTGCTTTTCTGTCAGCAGTGCGCCGTAAAAGTCATATAAAAGGCTTGCTTTTGCGATGTCATCTACCATTTAGCGCTCCTTTCTTATTCTTGTTTTGTTGCTTCGGTCGCGATTGTCATCCCGGTTGCGATGGTTCTTCCGGCCACGATGGCACAGTCTTCGTACCATACTCAGCAAGTATAGCACGGCGCGGAGAGGGTGTCAAGTATTTTTACTTGAAAGATGTGGATTTTTTGAGGGAATTTTCTCTGGCTTTGATGGATTTCCATAGCACGGGGGTTCTCTTTAGCATGGGTGGTTTCCCTAAGCCTAC
>CALZMV010000096.1 GCA_945788655.1 uncultured Clostridia bacterium
ATATCAGCAACGATGCCAAAATCATGAGTAATAATCAGGATTGAAGAATCATATTTTCTCCTCAGTTCATTCATAAGCTCAATGATTCCAGCTTGTATTGTCACATCCAAAGCCGTTGTAGGCTCGTCTGCAATAAGTAGTTTAGGATTTCTGCACAGCATCATTCCTATCATTACGCGTTGACGCATTCCTCCTGATATTTCATGCGGATATGTCTTCATCCTCTCCTCAACGTCTGATATCTTAACATCTCGAAGCATATCAATAGCTAATTTATATGCTTCTTTCTTATCCATCTTGTCAACAATAAGGCCCTCTGTCATCTGATAGCCGACAGTATAAACAGGATTTAACGAATCAAGAGGATTCTGGAATATTATACCTATTTCCTTACCTCTAATCTGAGTCATCTCATCGCCACTCAGTTTCAGCAAGTCTTTTCCTTCAAAAAAAATCTCTCCGTCTGATATTCTGCCTGGTTCCTTAATCAGCTGCATAATACCCATAGCAGTCGTTGATTTTCCGCAGCCTGACTCTCCGACTAAAGCAAAGACCTCCCCTTTTTTTATATCAAAACTAACATTGTCTACTGCCCTGACAATTCCGCCGGAGGTTTGAAATTGTATACATAGATTTTTAACATCAATCAATTTTTCTTCCATATGTATTTTGCCTCCTTATACTCTTACTCTTGGATCCAATAATTCTTTTACACCTTCACCTACTAAGTTAAAGCTAAGAACAGTCCAAACAATTGCCAGTCCTGGAGCCATACTAATCCATGGCGCCTTTTTGATAAACTGAATTCCATCTTGAAGTATCCAGCCCCAGTCAGGCATTGGTTGCTGTGCTCCCAATCCCAAGAAGCCCATGGAGGTTGTTGATAAGATTGCAGAAGGCATCGCAAGAGTTGCCAGCACGATGATTGTAGACACAAGATTTGGCAAAATATATCTCAAAATTATGCTCAAATCGCTTTCCCCGTAAATTTTAGCTGCTTCTATATATGGCAATGTCTTAATAGACATAACTTTTGTTCTTATTATCTTCGTAAACTGTGCCCAGCTTACTACAGCTACTGAGATAGCTACATTCATCGCGCTAGAGCCAAGCATTAGTACTATGGCCATCGCAAGAATTATTGGCGGAATGGCCCAAGTTGCGTCGGTAATAAACTGAACAACTTTGTCTATTTTTTTCCCATAGTAGCCTGACATAATTCCAAGCGTCACTCCTATGAGTGTTTCAATAACAACAGCAACAATTCCCACGCTCATGGCAATTCTTGAACCGTAAATAACTCTGCTGAAAATGCATCTTCCATATTGGTCTGTTCCCCATGGATATTCGCTGCAAGGTCCGGTAAGTGCTGCATCAAAGTTCTGTTCAGTATAAGAGTGAGGAGCAATTAATGGTGCAAAGATAACAGCAATGATTGCAACCAAAAACATCATTGATCCAATAACAAACATTGGATTTTTTAACATCTGTTTAAATTTTCCTTTTTTAATCATTCGCGTCACCTTATTCCAGTCTGATTCTAGGGTCTAAAATACCGGAAATAATATCTCCTATTAGATTACATACTACTGTAAGCACAGTTATAACCAGTACAACACCCTGTACAATAACGAAATCCTGTTTTGAAATAGCTTTCCAAAGAAGCTGTCCCATTCCCGGCCATGCAAAAACATTTTCTACTACAACAGCTCCGCCTATTAGCCAAGGCAATGACAGGAAAAACATTACCGTTACAGGAATCATTGCATTTCTAAGCACATGCTTAACTAAAACGATTTTATTCTTAAGTCCCTTGGCATAGGCTGTCGTAACATACTTTTCATCCAGAACATCAAGTACTTCCGACCTTGTCAGTCTGAATATCTGTGCCAGAGAAGGCAATGCCAATGTAAATGCCGGCAAAATAAGAGACGTTAGCCCACTCCATCCTGAAATCGGAAGTATGCCCAGCCAGATTGAGAAAGTAAGAATAAATAAAACACCCAGCCAAAATGGAGGCATTGACCAGAGTACTATCGTCAATACTGTGAGAGTTTTATCTGTAAGCTTACCCTTTCTTACAGCAGCCAGAAGACCTAGCGGAATCGCAATAACATATTCAATGAGAAGTGCCGCACCTGTAAGCATCAATGTATACGGCAATCTCTGTAAAATCAACTGTGAAACACTTTGCTTGAGAGAAATCGAGGTACCGAAGTCTCCTTGCAGCACGTTCTTCAGCCAGTAAAAATACTGCACAACCGGTGGCTCATCTAATCCCCATTGTGCTTTAATTTCAGCAACCTTTTCGGCGGATACTCTGGTATCAACCATCAGATCGATGGTATCGCCGGGCATTGCCTGCATAATAGCGAAAACTAATACGGTTACAAACAGCACCACCAAAATGCCGACACATAACCTTTTCGCAATAAATCGCATAATGTCATTCATAAGTAATTACCTCTGTTTTGCCTTAGATACATAATGTAAATGCCCAATCCACAAGAAGAAAGGGCATAATATTAAGCAAAAACTTCTTTTATTATTTTAAAGAACAACTCGTTTTTAGGAAGTCCTTCATAGTTCGTCAACATGACAACAGAAAGATTTTCATCAACGAACCGTGATATCCTTGAAATAAAACCTGCTGTCCCACCTGTATGCCAAATTTCATGTTTCCCTTCAATATGACCTTCATGGTATTTCGATCCGTTTATGAAGAATCCGAATCCATACCCGGTTTCGGTACCATCTTCAAGCCTTGTATTGGCAAAACACTCATTCATTCTTTTTCTGCTAAGGAAAATTTCATCTTTGCTCTCATATAAATGCTTATGCCAACACAAAATATCATCCACATTTGACTGAATATTTCCATCAGCATATCCAACCTGAAGCATATCATAAGCTGCCACTTTAAATGAACCATCATTCTGCAAAACATAACCGTTTATTAGTGATTCAGGCCTGTCATTCATATAATCAGGTGCAAAAGATTTTTTCATTCCAACAGGGCTTAAAATCTTAGTTTCTATAAATTGACCAAAGCTCATTCCACTTAGCTGCTCCACTATTTTTCCTAGCATTACATAAGATGAATTGCAGTAAGAAAATTTTTCTCCAGGTTCAAAATCCAGGTCACCTAAGTTTTTTATAATATCCATCATTTCATCCGTTGTAGCAAAAACTGTTGGCTGCCAGCGGTTTTCTTCAAAATATTCCTTAATGCCCGATTGATGAACCATGAGATTTCTTACAGTAACTTTTTTCACGTAATCCGGAAAGTCGGGGAAAAATCTCTCAATTGGTTCGTCCAGCTTAAGCAGTCCCTCTTCTTCAAGCATAAGAATAGCCATACAAGTAAACTGTTTCGTATTGGATGCAATAATAAAATTATCATCCGGCGATATTTTTCTACCCGTTTCAAAATCTGCTATGCCGTAAGCTTTTCGTATAATTACTTCGTCTCCCTGAGAAATAAGTAGAGCCATTCCAGGGGTATTATCGTTCATAACGGGGGAGATGGCTTTGTCAAGCCTCTCCTCCAAATCAGTTCTTTTTATCATCGAAATCCTCTTTTTATTTTGTTACATCATTAAATACAGGTCTTCCGTCATTAGTTACTCTAAATCCTTTTACTTCATCCGTTGAAGCAATACAATAGTTATCTGCAAAAAGAGACACTGCAGGCATTTCTTTGAAGATTTCATCGTGGAACTTTTCATACCCTTTTACACGTTCTGCGTTGTCAGTGATGTAACGAGCTTCTTCAAGCGCTGCTGTCACCTCAGGATCACTCCATGGGTATCCTGATGCTTCTGTAAATACATAATATAAAATATCTGCATCGTTCCAGACATATCTTCTGGATACCATCTGGAAGTTACCTTCTCTCTGGAGCTGCTTTATATAAGCTCCTTCATATTCAGTAATCTGTAAATCTATACCAATTGCCTTGAGCTGTTCCTGAATTACAGGCGCAGTTGATTTGCTTGTGGCATTATCTGTTGCTGCACAATATTCTATTGTAAGCTTCTGTCCATTCTTGTCAACAAAACCATCGCCATCAGTATCCTCATATCCTGATTTCTTTAACAAAGCCTTAGCTTCTTCAGGATTATAAGCATATGTCTCTGCTAATTTAGCTGCATATTCAGAACTATATCCTGCCTGTGCCTCAGATATATAACCATACTCAGGAGTTACCACATTATTTAAAACTTTAGCAATTTCTTCTCTGTTTATTCCAAGATTGATTGCTTCTCTAACATTGATATCACTTAATACTTTATCCTCTGTGTTAAACATAGCATATGCAACACCTGCTTGCTTATAGTAATAAGTAATTAAAGCATCGTTTGCTTCGATATCCTCAACACTTCCTGTAGGAACATCCCAGATAATATCAACATTTCCTGATTCGAGTTCGCTTACTCTGGTGAATTCATCAGGAATAAATCTAACTATTACTTTCTCAAACTGACCAACGCCCTTATTTTCTACAGTTGGATTGTAAGTTGTGAAATAAGGGTTCTTCGCTAAGACAATCTGAGATCCGGCCTGCCAGTCTTCAACATAATACATGCCATTTGTAACAGCACAACGATTAAATGCTTCATCTCCTACTTCTTCAGCATAATCAACATCCACCAGTCCGCCGTATGTACTTGTAATGCTTGCCCACATATAAGGTGCTGCCTGGGAAAGATTAAACTTAACTGTAGTTTCATCTAAAACTTCGATGCTCTCTACGGCCTCAAGGTCGCCTGCATATTCACTGATCTCCAGGAATCTGTCAAATGATTTTTTAACGCTTTCCGCAGTTAACGCATCTCCGTTCGAAAACTTTGCATCCGCAGGAATTTTAAATGTAATGGTAAGACCATCTTCAGATGTTTCATAACTTTCTGCAAAGCAAGGAATTACTTCATCCAGCTCATCATTGAAAGTTACCAGAGGGCTGTAAATCAATGCATGAACAACATTTTCCCAGCCAATCTGCTGTATATCTGTACCTTCTACTTCTTCCTGGATGGCGATTACAAGTGTACTATTATCTCCATCTTCTCCATTAGAATTTCCGCCGCATCCTGTCAAAAATAATGTGCATACCATTATCATTGTAAGCAGCAACACGAATAATTTCTTCTTTTCCATTTCTTTAAATCTCTCTTTCTCTTCCATAAAATTCAAAATGTACATTCACTGTTTCCCGCAAATGGCACTCAAATTTATTAACCGTAATTATACCATACGTCTTCAGAGCTTTCAATCGATTTACATGGCTTTTCCAATTCAATTCAAATAATCAATATCTATCCCATATTAAGAATGTTACTTTCTATCTACATAAAAAAAACGACAGAAAATCATCTCT
>CALZMV010000097.1 GCA_945788655.1 uncultured Clostridia bacterium
ATGGGAAGTCTCGAACTTGAGGTGCTTCAGAGAATAATAAAGGAGCGATTTGATTTAGATGTTTCCTTTGGTGAGGGAAGTGTAATCTACAAGGAGACAATAGAAAGCCCTGTAATAGGAATCGGTCATTTTGAGCCCCTAAGGCATTATGCAGAAGCCCATATTCTTATGGAACCTTTGCCCAGAGGTTCAGGGCTTGAATTTGATACTATCGCAGCTGAGGACAAGCTGGATAAAAACTGGCAGAGGCTGATTATGACACACCTTAAGGAAAAAGAACATCCGGGTGTGCTAACCGGTTCGCCGGTATGCGATATGAAGATGACGATAATTGCCGGACGAGCACATTTAAAACATACGGAGGGCGGAGACTTCAGGCAGGCAACCTACAGAGCCATAAGGCAGGGACTGATGAAGGCTCAAAGTATTCTTTTGGAGCCTTTCTACAGATTCAAGGCGGTGGTTCCCAATGAAAATGTCGGAAGGGTGCTTTCGGATATGCAGAGACTTGGGGCAAGCTGCAGCCCACCCGAAATGAAGGATCTGAATACATCTGTTGTGGAAGGAAGAGGACCCGTCTGTGAATTACAGGACTATCAGAAGGAACTGGTGGCATACACAAGAGGTAAAGGTAGTTTTTATACGTTTTTTGATGGTTATGACAGGTGCCACAATCAGGATGAAATAATAGGAAAGATTGGCTACGATCCTGAAGCTGATATAGAAAACCCGCCGGGATCTGTTTTCTGTTCTCATGGAAGCGGAGAGTACTGCCCATGGCATAAGGTTGATGAATCAGCTCATGTGGACAGTGGATATGTACTTTCTTCTGATGGCAAGCTTGAGATGAAGACCTCTTTGAGAGCGTCAAGAGTAAGCGCAGGAGTTAGCGCATCGGATAAAGAACTGGAGGAAATCTTTCTTAGGACCTATGGCAAAAGCAAACGTGACGAGGCCTTGAGAAGACAAAAAATCAGCAAGAGAAGCCACGGAATGGGCAAGCCCGAAGAGAGCCCTTTGCCCCAGCTTATAAAAACCGGGAATAAAATGCAGCAGGAGTATCTCATTGTCGATGGATACAATGTTATTTTTGCATGGGAGGAACTGAAAAAGCTGGCAGCCGTTAATCTGGATTCGGCAAGGGAGGAACTTCTGGAGATTCTGCAGAATTATAGGGCATATAAGAATATAGGAATGGTTGTTGTCTTTGACGGCTATAAAGTAAGCGGAAACCCCGGTACCAAGTTAAAATACGGAGACCTTGAAGTTGTGTATACCAAAGAGGCTGAAACGGCTGACAGATTTATAGAAAAAACGGCCTTTGAAATGGGAAGGAAGCATTCCATAAAGGTCATTACTTCCGACAGGCCCGTACAGATGGCGGCCATGGGTGATGGTGCCATGAGGATGTCGGCAAGGGAATTCTATGAAGAGGTTGCAAACTCATCTGATGAAATAAGGCAAAGCCTTGTAAGGCAGAAAAAAACTCCAAACAGACCCTTTGAGGATGTTTTTTAAATATTGCTGTTTGCTTTTGTACTCTTGTGGTACTATAATGTATAGAGATAAGTTAATTATTATTTTTGGAGGATATAAATATGAAATTTTATGTATGTGAACATTGTGGAAGTATCGTTGAATTTGTTAAAGCATCAGGCGTGCCTGTAATGTGCTGCGGACAGAAGATGACTGAAATCGTTCCCGGCTCAGTAGATGCAGCAGTAGAAAAGCACGTTCCTGCAGTTACTGTTTCAGGAAACACAGTTAAGGTTGCAGTAGGTGATGTAGAACATCCAATGGTTGAAGAACACTATATCGGATGGGTTGCTATCGAAACAAAGCAGGGTTCACAGAAGAAGTATCTGAAGGCAGGAGATAAACCTGAAGTAGAATTTGCTTTAGCAGAAGGCGATGAACTGGTTGAAACATATGCATGGTGCAACCTTCACGGTCTTTGGAAGAAATAATATACTTAGATTAGTAAAAGTTCATTTTAATGCTTAACGACACTTTATGAAGGCTGGGCGTATCACATGGTGATGCGCCTTGTTTTATACTCGATTATGAAAGAAAATGAAAGAATCTGATTTATTTTGAAAAGAATTCTTGACTTTAATAATTCAGATGATATACTCTATTTGAAGAAACCAAAAGGGAAGTGAGTTCTATTTTACAAGATATAAGACATGAAAAAATATTAGATAAACTGAGAAGCAGTCATTCTGTTCAGGTCGTGCAATTGGCGAAGGAGCTTAATATAAGCGAGTCAACCATCAGAAGAGACATCAATGAGCTTGACAGACAGGGCAAACTCAAGAAAGTACACGGCGGAGCCGTATCAAGAGATTTCGTTCTCACAGCAGAAACGACCGATGTTGCCCAGCGAAAGAAAAAGAATGTCGAACAGAAGGACTCTATTGCAAAGTATGCAGCAAGTCTCATTGAAGACACTGACTTTGTTTATATAGATGCGGGTACCACAACTGAAAGAATGATAGATTATCTCGCAGGTAGTGAGGCTACATACGTTACCAATGGTCTGCCTCATGCTTCGAAGCTGATGGAAAATGGACTCAAGGTATACTTGATAGGAGGAGAACTGAGACCGAGTACAGAAGCCACTGTCGGTGCAAGGGCAGTTGAGTCGGTAGGTAGATATAACTTTACAAAGTGCTTTATGGGTGCAAACGGAATTGATGCCGATAAGGGTTTTTCAACGCCTCACATAGACGAAGCGGCAATAAAGGAGGCCGCAATGAGAAGATCCTTTACCACATATGTGCTTGCAGACAACAGCAAGTTCGGCATGGTTTCATCTGTAACCTTTGCAGCGATAGATGAAGCGACGATAATTACTGATTATTTAGAGGATGACCGTTATAACAAGTATACTGAGATAAAACAGGTAGAAAATATTAAAGATTAAAAGGGTATATAGGAGGAAAAATAAAATGACAAAGATTGCAATTAATGGATTTGGCAGAATAGGCAGATTGGCTTTCAGAAAGATGCTTGATGATGCAAGATTTGAGGTTGTAGCTATTAACGACCTTTCTTCAACTGAGATGCTTGCACATCTATTAAAGTATGACAGCGTGCAGGGAAGCCTCAAGCGCCAGGTGGAGTTTGATGAAGAAAGCATTTCAGTAGATGGTAAGAAAATCAGAATCTACAAGGAATCAGATCCTGCAAACCTGCCATGGAAGGAGCTTGAAATAGACATTGTTCTGGAATGTACAGGTTTCTTTGCAACTAAGGCAAAGTCACAGGCTCATATTGATGCAGGTGCTAAGAAGGTTGTGATTTCTGCTCCTGCAGGAAGCGACCTGAAGACCATAGTTTACGGTACAAACCACGAAACTTTAACTCCGGAAGACAACATAATCTCCGCTGCTTCATGTACAACAAACTGCCTTGCACCTATGGCAAAGGCTCTTAACGATTACCGTGAAGTAAGAACAGGATTTATGACAACAATCCACGCTTACACAGGGGATCAGATGATTCTCGACGGACCGCACAGAAAGGGCGATTTAAGAAGAGCAAGAGCAGGTGCAATCAACATTGTTCCAAACAGTACAGGTGCTGCAAAGGCTATAGGGCTTGTTATTCCTGAACTTGATGGCAAGCTTATCGGTTCTGCTCAGAGAGTTCCTGTTCCATCAGGCTCAATTACAATCCTAGATGCAACATTAAAGGATGAAACAGACTCCGTAACAGTTGAAGGTATAAATGCTGCAATGAGAGCAGCTTCAAATGAGTCTTTTGGCTACACTGAAGAGGAACTGGTTTCAAGCGATGTCATTGGAATGGAATACGGTTCATTGTTTGATGCAACTCAGACTCTGGCACAGAGATGCGGTACAAATATCTACGAAGTAAGAGTTGTTGCATGGTATGACAATGAAATGAGCTATGTTTCACAGATGATAAGAACTTTAGGATATATGGCTACAATGCTGTAAATATGCAAAAATAATCACACGAAAAAAGAGCAGATAACATCATCCGGATTAGGGACTGGGCGGCGCCTAGTGTGCGCCGATCTGATGTATCTGCTCTATTATTATGTCCTAAAACAGTGATTTAGATATTTATTTCGCCTTCTGCCAGCATTACACCGCTTCCGCCAACCTGAATCTTGCAGCCGCCTTGAGAATCAGCTTCGAGATGACTCAGGATAACTGAAGGTCTCTGCATTTTTTCGCCTTGAATGAACTTGCAGTCATCACCGCTTTTCACGAAGCCGTTTAGATATCCGTAGTATGTAAGAGCGCCGTTGGAAGTACCTGTTGCAGCCTCTTCATCGATATCGTAGAGAGGTGCAAAGTTTCTTGCGTGGCAGGTTGCATCATCGCCATCTGTTGTGAATGCATGAACCCCAACAACCTCATACTTTTCGGAAAGCTTTGATAGTGCAGGGAAATCAGGGGCAATGGCATCTAAATCTTCCAGAGATACTACAGGCATCATAATGTCCGGAAGACCTGTTGAAACCATCTGCGGAGTAAGTGCTAATCCCTTTGCCTTTTGCTGGAGATAGTCAAGCCCCATGATGCTGTACAGTTCGATAAGGGAATCTTCTTCTGTAATTTCGTTTATCTTGACAGGGGTTGCCATGTCCATGAGCACGAATCCGTCTTTAATATCTATATTCAGATCGCCGGCAAGTGTGTGGTTAATATAGCTGTGATTGTCCTCTATGTAGCCGCCGTGAAGAAGAGCTTTAAATGAGCCTATTGTTGCGTGACCACAAAGGTCTACTTCTGCAGCAGGCGTAAAGTAGCGAATATTAAACTCTTTTTCATTTAAACGTTTAATAAATGCAGTTTCTGAGTATCTGAGTTCAGCCGCAGTTTTAACCATTATCTCATCACTTGGGAAGTCTTCGCCTTCAGGCAGAATCACTACTCCTGCGGGATTGCCGCCAAATAAGGTTTCAGTAAAAGCATCAACGATATAATATTTCATCTTCTTTCCTCCTTAAGACAGGTTTCCGCAAAAATTCGAATAAAATTCATATTTCTGTGGCATAAATTTAGTATAATACAAGTATATTTCAAATTTATAAATATATCAACCAATAGACAAAAAATTGCGATAAGCAGAAAGTAAACAGGAGGGGAAAATGTGTACATCAGCTGTATATAAAAATTATTTTGGTCGAAATCTTGATTTCGATATTTCTTATGGGGAGAGGGTTGTAATTCAGCCTAGAAACTTTCCAATTAAGATGAGGATGGAGGAAGATATTGAAAAGCATTATGCCATGATCGGAATGGCTTCGGTAATTGATGGTCAGCCCCTTTTCTACGATGCAGTCAATGAAAAAGGCGTCGGCATTGCAGGGCTGCTGTTCGCAGG
>CALZMV010000098.1 GCA_945788655.1 uncultured Clostridia bacterium
TTATTTTTAGCGTTTATATTTAACGTGTCCTTTTTAAGGTAGACTGGACAAACTACCGCTCGCTTATCCGGCTTCTACACCCCCGTCGAAACCTTTACATCCCCATATTTGCGGCCCTCCATCATGATGTCAGAGTGCCTGCTGAGCGCACCATAAGTGCACGAGTATTATAACATCTGCCGGCGCCAAATGCAAATGACAGAATATCTCTGTTTTTGCATTTTTTTCGGTTAGTTTTTCTATCTTATCTGTCCTTCATGCGCCTTTCCATATCGCGTTTAGCGTCTCTCTTGGCTATATCCTCACGCTTGTCGTAAAGTTTTTTACCGCGAGCCACAGCAATTTCAATCTTCGCACGGCCTTCTTCATTTATATACATCTGAAGGGGAACCAGTGTAAGTCCCTTTTGAGTTGTATAACCTATTAACTTGCGGATTTCCTGCTTATGTAGAAGAAGCTTTCTTGGGCGAAGCGGGTCCACATTGAATCTATTTCCCTGTTCATATGGGCTGATGTTCATTCCATATATTATCATCTCGCCGTTTTCTATCTTTGCGAAGCTTTCCTTAATGCTTACCTTGCCCTGCCTTACAGACTTGATTTCGGTGCCCGTAAGCACTATGCCTGCTTCATATACTTCTTCTATAAAGAAATCGTGTCTCGCTTTTTTGTTGTTTGCAACAAGCTTTCTCGCTCTCTTTACCATATAATCTCCTATATCAATATACTATCGCTTTTCCGATTACTTCACTTCTTTCAACCACCACCTGCTGCAATTGGTTATCCCTATCAGAAAGGGTCTCCATATCCCAGTCAAGGGTCAGTCTGTCGCCTTCCGCCGCGATTACTCTTCTGAACACTATGCTTCCTTCGCTTTCCAGATTGAAATAATCAGGGTAGAGGGCTACTATATCTCCCTTATCTATGTTTCTTGCAAGACAGCTCACAATCACTCTCTGCTCAGGCTCAATATCTGGCAGCATAAGGCAGCCTCCCGCCTTCACCACCATAAAGCTGCAGTGAAGCATTATTCCTATTGCCACCCCACATATTCCTGCCGCAAACAGAAGTAAAAAACGTTTCATAAGAACACCTTTATTAAACCTTTTCCAGTCCGGTGCCTCTTATAGTCGGCAGCGCCAATGGGTTGTGTTCCACTTTACTTACAGACTCCTATTCTCTTAAGAGGAAATACTCTGAATACAACCTTTCCGATAATAGTATCCTGATCGATCTGGCCTATCTCTTTAGATCTGCTGTCCTGGCTCACTCCCCTGTTGTCTCCCAGTACAAAGAGCTTGCCCTGCTCGACAATAACAGGCGCCATCTCTCCGGAAATTCCCTGCTGTGCAACATAATCCTCATTTAAGGTTTCTCCGTTTCGGATAACATATCCATCCCTTATTTCTATGGTATCCCCCGGAAGGCCGATTACACGTTTAATAAGATTCTTGTTCTTGCCATTAACATCCTGCATGTCAGTCTTAAACACGATTACGTCGCCGTGCTCAATTTCCCCAAAAAGTGAATAACTCTGCTTGCTCACAATAACATAGTCGTCAGAATAGTAGTTAGGCTGCATTGATTCCTGCTGTATTACCACAGGTTTAATGAAAAACAATAATATTCCAGCTATGACTATTGCTATTGCTATATCTTTTATAAAGCCCCAGACTTCTTTCATTTTTAATCTCCACTTATAATTTTATCCAAAAATATCTGTCTTTATTCTTTCAAATCTCTCAGGCGGTTCGCAAATGAACTCTCTGCCCTGCAGATATGCCAAAGGTCCGTCCTGACGACAGTCCGCAAACACCAGCTTATATGCGTGCAGCAGCTGAGTTGTAAGGTCATACTTTGATCTCATATAACTATTGACCTGTGGCTTGCCGTACTTGACATCCCCAATAATGGGATGACCCGATGCTGCAAGCTGCACCCTGATCTGGTGTGTTCTGCCTGTTCTGATTTTAGCTTCCACAAGAGAATAAGCTTTGCCGCCCCGGCTCAATTCTATTGGAGTAATATCAGTTTCCATACTCTTTCCCTCTTCCTGACAGACGGAAACTGTGTTGGTTCTTTCGTTCTTGACCATGTTGTCTCTAAGTTCCATGACTTCATCAATATGGCCGGAAACTATGGTCAGATAGACCTTCTCTATTGCGTCCCGCTCTCTTATCATGGTATTGAGTTCCTGCAAGGCGCTGGCTTTTTTACCAAAGAGAACAAGTCCTGTTGTGTTTCTGTCCAGCCTGTTGGCAGGCGATGGTGTAAAGGTTTTCTCAACTCTTGGATCGTATTCACCCTTTGAAATCAGATAATCTATTACCTGATTTGCCAGATGGTTCTTCTTTTCTCTGCCATCCCCATGAGTCAAAACTCCAAAGGGTTTATTGACGATGAGAATATTTTCATCCTCGTAAACAACCTTAAACTGCTTCTTCGCCTTTACCTTCTTTACTTCTTTCTGAAGTTTTGCAGCCTCTTCTTCGGACATATAAATTACAAGCTCATCTCCCGCAGAAAGCAGTGTTTCCGGCTGCTTGCGCTTGCCGTTAACCTTTACATCCTTTCTGATAAGCTTGTAGATAAATCCCAGTGATGCCTTTGCAAAGTATTTTTTGAGGAAACGATCCAATCTCTGGTTTCCTTGATTTTCTCCAATTGTTAATTTTATCATATCACACATTATACACCAAAACACCTTGAGAAAAAAGTATTATTCTGCTAAAATGTATGTGACACATTTAGGAGGAGATTATGAATAAATTCAAGGATTTTTTATATGATAAAAGTGATATTATCGTGGCTCTTGTTATTCTGATTATTGCAGCCGGCCTCATCGTATGGAGACTTAATGCAATTGTCGAATATCCAAAGGAGCTTATTAAAGATAACAGCCATACGACTGATACAACTGTTGATTTGCCTGATGATTCTTCCGACAAGGATGCTGACGCAGACAAGGATGCTGATGCAGATAAGGATGCTGACGCTGACAAAGACGCTGACAAGAATACCGAAGAAAACAATACTTCATCAAATGCATCATCCGCTGTATGGGCAAACGGTGTTCTTAACAAAGACGTTTCCGTATCTGTTTACGGTGCCAGTGCAACAGAAGCCATTGGTTGTCTCGTTAATGCCGGATTGCTAGACAGTTACTCAGAATACGAGCAGCTATGCAAGGACGCGGGTAGGGATCCTGCCTTTGTTATTGCAGGTGTCTATAATTTCAAAGCAGGTGCTACAAAGACAGATATTGCTCTAAAGGTTAACAAAGGCTAATGATAACTGAATATGTGATTAAGGCAGAGTATTGATACTCTGCCTTTTTTACGAGTGTCCCTATTTCTGCAGTATTTCCACCACTCTCTGAAGCTTTGCTCTCTGTTTCTGATCCATCATAGGGGCAAGACTTCTCAGCATTGCCATCTGCTTTTCATATGATATATTATTGGCTTTTAGCTGCTGCTTCACCTTTAGGAGTTCCCTTTCGAGCTCGGCATCGCTCTTTGATGCAAGGTATTCAAGGCTTCTGCGCTGTATATCCTTTCTGCCGCCAAGCCCCAGCTGGCTGGCTATTTCGCTTATCATTTTTTCGTCTAATTCCATTCTAAAACCTCCTTATCTAATATATCTATGCACCTGGTCTCTTAAAATTTCATATTATGCCTATAAAGAGGAGGTACATATGTCTAGCAATAAAGATATTTTAGGTATTTTGGCGCTTCTTGTGCTCATAAATGCCAGAGGTAAAGGCGGTCCGGGCGGACTTGGCATTCTAGGCAGCCTTGGTATTCAGCCGTCTTCATCCCCTTTGGATATGGCCAGAACAATCAATAATTTTCACCATGTGACCCAGGTGATTAACAAAATAGACAGCCTTGGGCAAACTGCCCTAAATCCGCCGCCTATCAATCAGCTTCTGCCTATGGTGTCCAATGATGAAGGGCCTTTTAACATCGGAAAAATTGTCAAAACCATATCTCCGATACTGGATTCCTTCGGAAATAACTATCAGGGGGACGACGAAAACCAAAATGCGCTCTTTTAATTGTGACTGAATTGTTGTATAATGTATTGAGTTAGAATCTACTAAAGAAAATTGGAGGTTTAGTATGGCATTAGTAACCACAAAAGAAATGTTTAAAAAAGCCTTAGTATCTGACTATGCAATCGGTGCTTTTAATGTAAATAATATGGAAATAATTCAAGGTATTGTTGAAGCTGCTCAGGAAGAAAAAGCTCCACTTATCCTTCAGGTTTCTGCCGGTGCCCGCAAATATGCAAAGCCTGCATATCTTACAAAGCTTGTAGAAGCTGCAATCGAAGATACAGGTCTTGACATCGCTCTTCACCTTGACCACGGCGAAGACTTTGAAATCTGTAAGAAATGCATCGACGATGGATTTACTTCAGTTATGATAGACGGGTCCAAGCACTCCTTTGAAGAAAACATCAGAGTGACTAAGGAAGTAGTTGAATATGCTCACGCTCATGGTGTAGTTGTAGAGGCAGAGTTAGGAAAGCTTGCCGGTGTTGAAGACAATGTAAAGGTGGATGCTCGCAGTGCTACCTTCACAGATCCTGATGAAGCCGCTGAATTCGTTGAAAGAACAGGTGTTGACTCCTTGGCTATCGCAATCGGAACAAGTCATGGTGCATACAAGTTCAAAGGCGAACCATATCTTGATTACGAGAGACTCAAGACTATTCACAAATTGATTCCGGATACACCTTTAGTATTACACGGTGCTTCAACTGTTCTTAAGGAATTTGTTGACAAGTGCAATCAGTACGGCGGTAACATTCCTGGAGCTCAGGGTGTGCCTGAAGAGATGATTCGTGAGGCTACTAAATACGGTATCTGTAAGGTTAATATCGATACAGACCTTAGACTTGCTCTAACTGCTGAAGTTCGCAAGTACTTAATCGAAAATCCTGCAGAATTCGACCCTCGTAAGTACTTAGGTCCTGGCAGAGATGCAATCAAAGCTATGGTTTCACATAAGATTAGAAATGTACTTAATGCTTCAAACACTTTATAATTAATGAAAACTATATAATCAATAATGAAAATTTTTAAGCCCCTAGTCACAAAGACCAGGGGCTCTTTCGTATCGATAATCGTGTTATGTTATGCAAGCATCTGCATGTTTCTTAGCTGACCTATCTGTCCTTTGAATACTTCCTTAACCTCAGGCAAATTTCTCAAGTCCATAGGATGTACCAGTGACGGTTCTGCATTCTTAGC
>CALZMV010000099.1 GCA_945788655.1 uncultured Clostridia bacterium
TTGTTCAAAAAGGGAGACGAAATCAATTTTAATGACCTGGATGAAGATTTCGGCGAAAGCTACCTTACTGCAATAGAACAGCTGAGAGGGCGCTTTGCTTCAGCAAAAAACCGCCAGATGTCAATCAAATCTGCTGTCTTCCAGGTTCTTGGAATGGTGATGATAGTGGTTCTACTGATAGTAAATATGCTGCTTGCTGAATGGTACAGCGCAAAGACCGTTGCAATGGTATTTGCTGCAATAGCTGCCATAGCAGTTGCTATTATTCTTGCCGTGGCAGTTGTAAGAGAGTATATGATTTATACCATGAAACCGGCATCCAAAAAGATTAGCAGTGTGATTGTCTGGTTGCTTCAGGCAATATCTGTATGCGCATATTCTTACCTTATCGGAATGGTAATGTTTGAAGCAGTATGGATATTTGTAATGCTGGCTGTACTTCTTATGGGAGCATGTATTGCAACTGTTCTTATGAGACAGAGAACAGCCAAGAGCATTGCTATTATGGGAAAGGTTTTAGGTCTAAAGAACTTTATTGAAACTGCAGAGCTTTCCAAAATCAATGCTTTGGTTGAGGAAAATCCGGGCTATTTCTATAATATCCTGCCATATGCCTATGTAATGGGCTTAACCGACAAATGGGTTAAGAAATTTGAAAATATACCTATGGCAAAACCATCCTGGTATGTGGGCAGAGATATTGACATGTTTGATATCTGGATGATTTCAAATATGACAAGAGCTTGCGGACGCAGCTTTGAAAAGAATATTCATATCCCAACAGGAGGCGACTCCGGAAGTGGAGGAGGCTTCTCAAGCGGAGGAGGCTTCGGCGGCTTCTCGGGAGGAGGCTTCGGCGGCGGAGGCGGCGGAAGCTGGTAAACAGTAACCTGAATATTAATAAGGCATATAAAGAGGGCATTGAAAAATCAATGCCCTCGGTTTGTTTTTTGTGTTAAATCGTCCAATTTGGCTTACAATTAGTTATCTGTTGAAGATACCTCTATAATCTTATCGATTACATCCTTGTATTCGAGCCCTACGCCGGCCATCATCTTAGGGAAACGGCTGACGGAGGTAAATCCCGGTATGGAGTTGACTTCGTTAAATACGATTTTGCCTTCAGGAGTAAGGAACATGTCAAGTCTGGCAAAGCCTTTGCATCCAAGAGCTCTGAAGAGAATCTTTCCTGCTTCCTTGATTCTTTCCTCAGTTTCTGCATCTATTCTGGCAGGTGAGTGTATTTTTGAGTCTATGCCGGTGTATTTTCTCTCATAATCGAAGAAGCAACCGCTGAAGAGTTCGATTTCGTCTACGCGACCTACTATTTCCAGGCCTTTGCCATCTCCGATAATAGAACAGCCTACCTCGAAACCGTCAATTTTTTCTTCGATTATTACTTCCGAATCGTATTCCAGTGCATAGTAAACGGCTTTCATAAGTTGACTTTTGTCATCTATTACGGAAATTCCGTAGGATGAACCTGCGTTTACAGGCTTAACAAACAACGGGTATGTGAGGTCCTCAACTGCTTTCATTACAGTTTCTTCCTTGAAGTCGCCTACAAGGCTTGCCGCCTTTGGAACAGCGATTCCTGCGGCTTCCGCAACAACGTGTGCACGGTACTTGTCCATGCAGAGTGCTGAGGATAGAGTTCCGCATCCCATAAGATCAATGCCTGCCATTTCGATTAACCCCTGAATAGTGCCGTCCTCACCGTTCTTGCCGTGGAGCATAGGAAAGGCACCGTCAAGATGTGTATAGACAGGTCCTTCAGCAGCCATTTCCACCATACCGTGGATTGCGCGGTCAGGAAGAATGTAGCAAGGAATGCAGTTTTCTGTATCCTCATGCCATTTATCCTGCTTTATCAGTTCATAATCACCGTTGTAACGGAGCCATCTGCCGTCTTCTGTAATGCCCAATGCTATTACATTGTATTTTTCTTTATCGATGTTTGTAAGGACAGCATATCCTGAGTTAAGTGAAACTCCGTATTCGCTGGAATGGCCTCCAAACAGTACTGCTATGGTTTTCTTTTTCATGTGAGACTCCTTTGCTGGTAGGTAGTTGTAAGTTGTTATTTTAAATGTTCAGGATTTAAGCCTTTTAGCTCGTCGATTACAAATATTCCGTCTTTGCGAACAAGAACGTCGTCGAAGTAAATCTCTCCACCGCCGTATTCAGGCCTTTGAATCATAACTAAATCCCAGTGAACTGAGGAATTGTTGCCATTGTCTGCATCCTCATAGCACTTGCCCGGTGTTAAGTGGAAGCTTCCACAGATTTTCTCGTCGAAAAGTGTGTCCTTCATTGGGGTAAGAACATATGGGTTGACGCCGATTGCAAATTCACCGAAGTAACGTGCACCTTCGTCAGTATCAAGGAGTGCATTTATTCTTTCTGTGTCGTTGGCTGTAGCCTTGACTATTTTACCGTTCTCTATTTCAAATTTGATGTTTTCGAAGGTGAAGCCCTGTTCTTCAGAAAAAGTGTTGTATGTGATTACACCATTCATGGAATCTTTAACAGGTGCTGTATAAACTTCTCCGTCAGGAATGTTTCTGAGACCGTCACATTTAACTGCGCCGATACCCTTGATAGAAAATTCCAGATCTGTTCCGGGACCTGTAATTCTAACCTTGTCAGTTTTGTTCATCAGTTCAACAAGAGGCGTCATGGCGTCGCTCATCTTCTTGTAGTCCAATGTACATACATCAAAGAAGAAATCTTCAAAGGCTTCCTGAGATTTGCTTGCCAGCTGAGCCATCGAAGGGTTAGGATATCTTAAAATTACCCATTTAGTCTTGTTTACACGATAGTCAAGGGTTGGACTTGTAAGCTTGTAGTACATGTTAAGCTTTTCTGATGGAACATCGGCAAGCTCAGAACTGTTTTCTCCTGCTCTTATAGCGATGTAGGCATCCATTCCCTTCATCTGATATAACTGATAATCATTCTGGAACTCAATCTGTTCCTCGTCGGCACCTAAGAGGATTTCTCTTAAAACCGCACTGTCTCTATGGTTCACATAAGGTTTTGCTCCAAGGCTATATGCATCTTTTATAAGCTGTCTGACCAGCGGCTTGCAGCATTCTCCCTCATAATCTATCAACACTTTCTCTCCCGGCTTCAAATCACATGAATATGAAGTAAGAAGCTCCGAAAGTTTTTTTACTCTTGGATCCATTTATCTTATCCCTCCCAAATTTTTATACATAATATTATAACCCAGAAGGTGGAAAATTAAAAGAATTTTGGTAATATGATTAGAAAAATTAAATGTGTTGCCATTGGAGTTAAAGTTTTGTAAAATATAAAATATATAGTTTTATGGGTAGATGGTAAAAAATGAAAACAATTTTTATAATTAATCCTAAGGCGGGCAAAGGAAGAGGTGCTGATAAGCTTAAAGCTGATATCGATAAAGCATCGAAGGAATTATGTGTAGACACAGGCATATATTATACAAAGGCAATAGGCGATGCGGAAGCCTTTACAAGGCTTGCCTGCAAGGAAGCAGAAGCTCGCGGTGAAGAAATCAGACTCTTTGCATGCGGTGGTGACGGAACTGTAAATGAAGTTGTAAACGGCATGATAGGCTTTGAATGTGCATCACTTGGCATTGTTCCTATCGGCACGGGCAATGACTTTGTAAGGAATTTCCCTGAGGCGGGAGATTTTAAAGATATTTATGCACAGCTTCAGGGTAAGGTCGTAAAGAGCGACATCATAAGGTATTCAGGGCTTGTTGACGGTAAATACAGTACAAGATATTGCATCAATATGTTCAATATAGGTTTCGATTGCAATGTAGTTGATCTGACTGCAAGGCTTAAGGAATATCCGTTATTAAAGGGATCTTTTGCATATCTGGCAGCTGTCGCGGGGATTCTCATAAAGAAGAAGGGTGCAAACCTGCGAGTTAAGGTGGATGGGGAAGTCCTATCAGAAGGACAGATTCTGCTTACAGCTGTTGCAAATGGTGGCTACTGTGGCGGCGGTGTAAACAGTTCACCTGCGGCTTCCACAAATGACGGATTCATGGATGTAAATATAATTTATAATATTTCCAGAAGAAATTTTGTGAAAAAGTTCCCATATTATTCAAAGGGCACACACATGACACTGCCGGATATCGATGATGTTCTGCTTTTCAGGCAATGCAAAGAAGTGGTAATTACGCCTCTTGAAGGTAATATGAGATTATGCACTGATGGAGAAATTACAGATGCCGGTGAAATTACCATGCAGATTGTTCCTGAAGCAGTAAATATTGTAGTTCCAAAGGCATAAGGAGGAAGAATAATGGATAAGCAATTAATTATTTCAATAGGCAGAGAGTATGGAAGCGGCGGTCTTGAAATCGCTGAAAGATTGTCAGAAATTTTTGATATTCCAGTATATGACAAAAACATAATTGAAAATATTGCCGCAGAAAAAGGAGTGCCTGAGGAATCTTTGGCAAAATATGTTGAAGCTCCTAGAAAACTATTGTTTTCTAGATCTATAGGAAGCCATTCCAATTCGCCTGAAGAAGTTGTTGCGGATATGGAGTTTTCGTACATAAAGGAACTGGCTGCTTCCGGCAAGTCATTTATCGTAGTTGGAAGATGTTCAGATGAACTTTTAAGAGATTATCCGGGATTTGTTTCAATTTTTGTATGGGCGGAATGGGTCAAGAGAATAGAACGTCTTGTTCTGACTGAAGGTTACGAAGTAGATGAGGCGGAACGCAAGATGAAGAAAATCGATAAGGAAAGAAAAGCATACCACGATTTCTTCTGCGAATCTGACTGGGGCGAAAGAAGTTCCTACGATTTGTGCATAAATGCCGGTAAGATAGGCATTGACAAGGCTGTTGAAGTAATTGAAAACTATATTAGAACTGTAGTCCTATAATTAATTTGCAATGCCTTGCTAAAACTTCACATTTTGTTCATTAAACCCTTATGTTTTTTGTCTGAAAGGGTAGTATACTTTCAAGTGGAATAATTTGATATTTTTGGAGGACACTTAAGTGGAAAAGAAAACAAAAAGACCTATATTGGAAATCGTATTTTATGTGTTTGCTGCTTTGATGGCAATTATGGCATTGTACAGTCTGTATGACAGCTATACTTATATTTCAGATTATGCGGCAATGTACGGCGCTTCAATAGGTGATATGGGAGC
>CALZMV010000100.1 GCA_945788655.1 uncultured Clostridia bacterium
GCAGGTCCGCTCTCAAAATATCAATATATTTTTGGTACATTTTGTCCACCTTTCTTTTCTTTTTATTCTTCCATAATCTTGATATTTCATACTTTTGCATATATAATTAATTAGTTAGATTACAACCTGGGAGGTTAATATATGGATTATAAAAAGCTTGCGGAATTGTTATTCCCACAAGTAGATAAAACTGCTGAAGAATACGAAGCCATGTTTCCTCAGCGTCAGCTTCCACAAGGAGCAAAGGTTACAAGACTTGGACCTAGCCCAACAGGATTTATTCACCTTGGAAACCTGTTCGGTGCTTTTGCAGACGAAAGACTTGCACACCAGTCAGGCGGCATTTTTTATTTGAGAATAGAAGACACAGATGACAAGCGTTTTGTCGAAGGAGCTGTAGATATAATCATCAACTCCCTCAGATTCTTTGGAATCAATTTCGACGAAGGTGCTACAATAGATGGAGAAATCGGCAATTACGGAAGTTATACTCAGAGCCAGAGAGGTCCTATCTATCAATGTTTCGCCAAGAAGCTTGTTTCCGAAGGCAAAGCATACCCATGCTTCCTTACCGAAGAGGAAATCGCCGAAATTCGTGCAACTCAGGAAGCCAACAAGGAAAATCCGGGCATATACGGCAAATGGGCCAAGAGCCGCGGCTTATCCTATGAAGAAATTCAGGCAAAGCTTGAAAGTGGAATGCCTTACGTAATCAGACTGAAGTCAGACGGAGACCTGAGCCTTCCGGAAGATCAGATAAGAAGATTTGAGGTAGAAGATGCTATTCGCGGCACATTAAGCATGCCATACAACGATCAGGACACAGTTATATTAAAAGCAAACGGTATTCCGACATACCACTTTGCTCACGCGATAGATGACCACCTCATGGGCACAACCCACGTTGTCAGAGGTGCTGAATGGCTGCCTTCATTGCCTATTCACGTTGAACTGTTCGAAAAGCTGGGATGGGAACCGCCTATCTACTGCCACACTGCACAGCTCATGAAGATTGGTGAAGATGGCAACAAGCGCAAGCTTTCCAAGAGAAAGGACCCTGAGCTTTCATTAGATTACTATCGCCAGCTGGGTTATCATCCTGCCTGCGTGAGAGAATATCTGTTGACTATACTCAACTCCAACTTTGAAGAATGGAGAATAGCAAATCCGGACGCAGATATCGATGAATTCCAGTTCACAACCGAGAAGATGTCAAACTCAGGTGCACTGTTTGACCTGAACAAGTTAAATGACATCAGCAAGGACGTTCTTCTAAAAATCAGTGCTGCTGACCTTTACGACTTCTTAAAGTCATGGTCAGAAGAATTCAAGCCTGAACTTGCATATATATTCGAGGATCGCCAGTATCTTGAAAGAATTCTTGATTTAGGAAGAAATGAAGCAAAGCCTCGTAAGGACCACATCTATGCACAGCAGATGATCGAAAACATCAGCTATTTCTTTGACGACATGTTTAAGATTGAAGACGAATTACCTGCTGAAGCTTCTTTAGATGCTTCTGAAATCATCAGCAAGTATCTTGCGACATATGACCACTCAGACGATCAGTCACAGTGGTTCGAAAAGATCCGTCAGATTGCAGGTGAAATGGGATATGCTCTGAAGCCAAAAGATTTCAAGAAGAATCCGGATCAGTTCAAAGGTCATGTGGGACATGTAAGTACAGTTATCAGAGTTGCACTTATGGGTCGCCAGCAGTCACCTGACGTATGGGAAATCCAGCAGATTCTTGGGGAAGAAAGAACAAGAGCAAGATTAGAGGCTTTCATTAAATAGTGAACAAACAAAATACAAGCTACAGGTATGTTCAGCAATTTCAGCTGCAAAATCCTGTAGCTTTTTTATTTCAATCATATTTTTCGCTGCATCATCTGTTTTCATTTAGAAACTGTATAGCCTGTACCCTGTTTGTTACTCCAAGCTTTCTGTAAAGATTGGAGGTATGAACTTTAACCGTGTTGGTGGAGAGGAATAACATATCTGCAATTTCGTTATTATTCTTTCCCTCATATATCAGCAATGCAATCTCCTTTTCACGGCCACTTAGGTTGTATATCTCTGCCAATCTTTCTATGGTCTCTTCTATTGAAATTCCACTTCCTTCTACTATGCTGCATGAACTTAGCATGAATATTATGTTCAAGCCGTTGAAAATCAGCCAGAACACAAGATATATCTCTTTATCATTTTCAACATAGTCAAGAGTTGTTCTTGAATCGATTATGCTTATGGTCGTAATAATGCATAAGAAAAGAAAAACAACATTGTAAATTATAAGGTATATGTTAACCATCCTGTCTTTGTTGTGCTGTATTACTATCTTCATATAATTGATCACATAATAGGCCAGCACCGCTACGGGAACTGCGTTTAGCAATATCATCAAAATCACGTACATTCTTTCAGATAAAACAAAGTAATCCGTCTGGAATATAATATCAACCCATAGCAACATAGCAGATAAAGTTAAAAAAACAAATATCAGCCAATTGTTACGTTTTTGTTCCACATAATCCCTTTGCATAGCAATCAGCACATATGCCAGTGCAACCTCAAGGATATTTTCAAGAATATAAATCCAATCCACACTCACGCTGCCGAATTCACTTTTACCGAATATTATGAGAAAATCGCAAACATTGAATACTACTATCAAAGCCAAAAAGACAAGGGTACTCCTGCTTTTGACCATAAGATTGTTTACCGATAGATTCTTTACATTTATCATCAGCTGCATGGCAAAAGGAACAACCCCAATCATTACCGAAACTATATAACCAAATTGAATAAGATGTAACATATTCATCCCACCATTCATATAACCAAATAACTACATAATTACATACAATACTGTACATCAAAGAGCCGGAGGTGGATAATCCGGCTCTTTAAGATGTTTTATTTATTTTTCCCTATTCTCAAAGGAGAAAAGCCATTATGCTTCTAAGACCTTAAGAGCTGCCTGCTTTTCAGCTTCTCTTTCTTCCAATACTCTTTCATATTCTTCCTCTGTCATCTTAGTCATTGTAATGCCTGTGTATCCGAATACGATTGATACTATTGGATTCAGCCAGTTAAGTATTGCATATGGAATATATCCATTGCCAACTCCAAGGAATGTTCTCATTGTCGCACCGCAGGTGTTCCAAGGGAAGAAGTTTGAAGTGATTGTACCTGAGTCTTCAAGACATCTTGATAAGTTCTTCGGTGCCAATCTCATATCTTCGAAAGATTCCTTGAACATTCTTCCCGGTAATACTAATGCAAGATACTGGTCGCAGCAGATTGCATTAACGAAAATACAGGAGAATTCAGTAGCCAATACCAAGCCGCCTCTGCCCTTTGCAACCTTAAGCAGCAGATGTGCAAATGTTCCCATGATACCTGTACAGTCTACGATACCGCCGAAACACATTGCACAAAGGATGATGGAAATTGTCCAGAACATTCCCTGCATACCGTCACCGGATAATAAACTGGCTAATTCCACAATCACTTCTGAAGCATCTTCAGGAACTGAACCCATTGAAATACCGTTGTTTAAGATGTTAAACACATTGTTTGTCAGATCATCGCCAAGTGCTGCATCTACATGAACCTTATTCCAGAACATGAATGGAACACCGATAAACACACCACCGATAAGAGATGGAATAGCAGGAAGCTTAAGGGCTACTGCCGCGATTACGAATACCGGAGGTATTAAAGCTAATATGCTGATGTTAGAAGAAGCTTTAATAAATTCTGTGATTTCATTTAATGTAGACATATCAACCGTATTGTCTGAAGCATACATGAAGCCCATAATAGCATAAGCAACCAATGCTATTATCAGTGACACACCGGTGGTGTAAACCATATGCTTGATATGATCGAACAATGTCGCACCTGCCATAGCTGGAGCCAGGTTTGTAGTATCGGATAGTGGAGACATCTTGTCACCGAAGTATGCACCTGATACTACTGCACCTGCAGTCATTTCAATAGGAAATCCAAGAGCCGTACCTACACCAATCAGTGCAACGCCCATGGAACCTGCTGTTGACCAGGATGAACCTGTTGCAAGTGATACGATGGAACAAAGAATACAAGCTGTTACTAAGAATATCTTAGGGCTTATAACTTTGATGCCGTAATACATCATTGAAGGAATTGTTCCGGCTGCCATCCAGGATGCAATCATACTGCCTACGATGGCAAGAATCAGGCATGCCTGCATTGATCTGTTAATAGAAGCTAAAATGCCCTGTTCCAGATATGCCCACTTCCATCCGTTTGCTACTGCCACAATGCCGGCAACAGATGCTGCCAAAATAAGTGCGATATGAGGTTCGCCGCCGGCGTCCTTAAGTATCGACCAAATCAGGAAACCGGCCATTGCCAGGATGACAACTAAACATTGCCATAAAGGAATCTTCTTACCCATGATAGTCCTCCCTTTCTTTAAATAAATAAGAATATAAACTTAAGCGAGTACTTCCGGTATTATGTAAAATATGTAAAAGTCCTCGCTTTTTTATGGAAAAAATATACGGCTAGCACGCTAAGCCTACAATTACCTGCAAGTATTAAATGCCCTAAACTTTAGTATTAATTGAACTCTGCTTGTCACTCCAAGCTTCCTATAAAGGTTTGAAGCATGCACCTTTACCGTACTTATTGAAAGAAATAGTTCCTCTGCTATTTCGTTGTTATTTTTTCCCTCATACAGAAGCATTGCTATTTCTTTTTCTCTTGCGCTAAGTCTGTAATCTGCCGCCAGTCGCTCCAGTATTTCTTCATCTGTCATTATTCCTTTATCAACAAGACTGCAGGAGCTTAGCATAAGTACCAGATTCATGGTGTTAAACATCAACCAGAACACCAGATATATTCCTTTATCATTTTGTATATAATCAGAAGAAGTTCTGGAGTCCACAATGCTTACTGTGGCAATAATGCAGAGGAAAAAGAATATTATATTGTAAAGAAGCAAGTATGTTATTACCATTTTATCCGGATTACTCTTATATACTATTTTCATATACTTAACCGCATAATAGCCCGTTACAATTAACGGTATCAAAT
>CALZMV010000101.1 GCA_945788655.1 uncultured Clostridia bacterium
AATTATTGCGAAAATATCCATTTTCTTCCTTTTGCTTCCTTTCTCTTGCTAATGCACAAAAACTAATAACAAGGTAGATTATTCTACAACTTCACCCAAAAGACTGAAGGTATTGGCGTCAGTTATCTTAACACTAACTATTTTACCCTCAATTCCTAACGGGCCCTTAAAGTTTACTAACTTAAAACCGTCTGTTCTGCCCTCGTAAAGGTCATCTGAGCCTCTGCTCTTTCCATCAACCAGAACCTTTTCAATTCTGCCTACATATTCAGCATTCTTTTCTTGAGAGATTCTGTTGATGGAATCAACAAGGCGGTTAAATCTTTGGTGTTTAATATCTTCAGGAATCTGATCCTCTCGTTTTGCAGCAGGCGTGCCCTCCCTTATGGAATAAAGGAAGGTAAAGGCAGAGTCATATCTGACTTCTTCTGCCAGCCTTAGTGTATCTTCAAATTCTTCTTCTGTTTCGCCAGGGAAACCCACGATAATATCTGTAGATATTGTAATATCAGGTACAGACTCTTTTAGCTTTCTAACAAGCCCCAGATAATGTTCTCTGGAATATTTCCTGTTCATCTCTTTAAGCACTTTTGTTGAGCCGGACTGAACAGGCAGGTGAATATACTTGCACAGTTTGTCACAGTTTTTGAAAGCTTCAATAAGCTTGTCTGACAAATCCTTTGGATGACTTGTCATAAATCTAATTCTTTCAAGACCCTGTATTTCTGACAGCATATAAATCAGATCCGTAAAATCAGCCTGTCCTTTTTCACTGCATCCTTTATATGAATTAACATTCTGTCCCAGGAGAGTAACCTCTTTTACTCCTTCTGAAACCAGCTTCTTTACTTCTCTTACAATATCCTCAGGACGTCTTGATCTCTCTCTTCCCCTCGTATAAGGAACGATGCAGTAACTGCAGAAATTGTTGCATCCGTACATTATATTAACAAAGCTTTTATGCTTGTACAACCTTTCTGCAGGAAGATTTTCAACAATCTCTCCTCCATCAGGCCAGATATCAAGCTGCTTTTTCTTTTCAATATTAAGTTTGTCCAGCAGCTCGGGAAGCTTATGAAGATTATGTGTTCCGTATACCACATCTACCCACGGGTATTTGGATTTCAACGTATCTATAATGTGCTGCTGCTGCATCATGCATCCACAAACACAAACTGTAAATGCCTCCCTTTCGGCCATCTTACGCTTCTTAAGTGTCCCAAGAGTTCCAAAAAATCTCTTGTCAGCATTTTCTCTTATACTGCACGTGTTAAATATAACTATATCAGCATCTTCTCTGTTGTCAACAGGCTCATAACCTCTTTCAATCAATAAGCCTGACATTATTTCGGAGTCATGTTCATTCATCTGACAACCAAAAGTCGTAATGTTAAACTTCTTTGCAGTCAATTTATTCTCCAATCCTAGTCAATTTAATATCTTTTTAATATCTTTGCATTTCATTTTTAGTTTTTCTGCCCATTAATGCGTTTACCGCTTCCATCGCATTTGTTCTTCCGTAAATCAAATCACAAATGCTCTGTGTAATAGGCATTTCAATGTTATATTTTTCAGCTAATGCTCCTGCTGCCTCTGCTGTTGCAAGACCTTCCACAACCATTCCAATTTCATCGACAGCATCATTAACGCTCATTCCCTGACCGATTAATATACCGCATCTTCTGTTTCTTGAATGCATACTTGTGCAAGTAACTATAAGGTCGCCAAGACCTGTAAGCCCTGAAAAGGTTTCGGATTTTGAACCCATTGCAGTACCTAGACGAATCATCTCAGTAATTCCCCTTGTCATCATGGCTGCCTTTGCATTATCTCCAAAGCCCATTCCATCAGAAATTCCTGCTCCGAGAGCAATAATGTTCTTCAGCGAGCCACCAAGTTCAACTCCTACGAGATCATCATTGGTATATACTCTGAACCTGTCAGTGTTGAATATTTCCTGCACTTCCAAGGCAACAGCCTTATCTTCACATGATACAGCAACCGTAGTAGGAAGAAGTCTTGCAACTTCCTCCGCATGAGAAGGTCCAGAAAGCGCCACATAACATATGTTCGGAATAACTTCTTTTGCAACCTCTGAAAGTCTCATCAAAGTGCCCTTTTCTATGCCCTTTGCAACGTTTACAACAATTTCCTTTCCCGTCATAAACGCTTTTGCAGTTTCTAATACACCTCTAAAGTTCTGAGCAGGCACTGAAAACACCAGCATATCTGAGCCTTTAAGTGCATCATCCATGTCATCTACAATCTTCAGTGACTCCGGAAGCTTGACCTTTGGCAGATAATGAGGATTTTCTCTCGTTTCTCTCATAAGGGCAAGCTGAGATTTTTTTCTGCCCCATATGGATACATCATAACCTTTGTTGGTGAGGAGTATAGCTAAAGAAGTACCAAAGCTTCCTGCACCTATTACTGTAATCTTTTTCATAGAACTAATCCTTCTTTTTGTTGCCGAACATCTTTGGTTCTTCACCTCTGATGAGTCTTCCGATGTTTGACCTGTGTTTTATTATTATTATCAGCGCCATCACTGTGCCTACATACACAAATCCAGGCTCAACAAACCAGCAAACAAAGGGAAACGTTGCTGCGCCGAGGATGGATCCCACTGACATTCTCTGACTTACGAGAAGGCCGATGGCAACTATTGCAAGAGCACTTACGCCCAAAATCCAGTTAACAGCTAAAATTGCACCAAAAGCAGTTGCAACACCCTTGCCCCCTTTGAAACTGTAAAAGCATGGCCAAATATGTCCGCAAAAAACTGCCGCTGCACATAATGTTCCTATGGTGTAACTTCCAAGGTTCATTCCAAGAAGAACTGCTACAACGCCTTTGCCCACATCAATTAAAAGAGTGATTACTGCCGCTTTTTTGCCTAAAACTCTAAGAGCATTTGTTGTTCCTGCATTACCGCTGCCTTCTTTTTTAATATCTATGCCGGCAAGTTTTCCAAGAATAATGGAAGGTGAAATGTTACCAATCAGGTACGCCACTGCAACTAAAATGATTAATTTAATAGCCATATTATTCGCCCTTTTCTCCTTTTTCTCTAAATACGAACTTTATTGAAGTTCCTTCAAATCCAAAGCTTTCTCTTATCTTGTTTTCAAGATATCTTGCATATGAGAAATGCATAAGATCTCTTTTGTTTATCTGGAAGCTGAAAAGCGGCGGCTTAACCGATACCTGAGTAACATAGTAAATCTTAAGTCTCTTTCCTTTGTCTGATGGCGGCTGTTTCATCATAGTCGCATCCATAATCAGACTGTTAAGCTGACCTGTAGGTACACGAAGAGCTCTCTTTTCTGAAACATACTTAGCCAATTCCATAACCTGATTAACTCTCTTGTTTTCCTGTACGGAAATAAAGATTATTGGCGCATATGACATGAACTGAAGATCTGCTTCAAGAGCCTTCTTATAGTCGCGCATTGTATTTGTCTCTTTTTCGATTAGGTCCCACTTGTTAACTGCAACAATAATGCCCTTTCCTGCCTCATGAGCTACGCCTACAATCTTCTTGTCCTGATCTGTAAGACCTTCAACGGCATCGATCATGAGAACGCAAATGTCACTTCTTTCAATAGCGGCAACAGCACGGATTACGCTGTATCTTTCTATATCTTCGTGGACCTTGCTCTTTCTTCTTATTCCTGCTGTGTCTATGAGAGTGTATTTTTCACCGTTGTATTCAAATGGAGTATCGATTGAGTCTCTGGTTGTGCCTGCTATAGGTGAAACGATTACTCTCTTCTCGCCAAGAAGGCAGTTTACAAGGGATGACTTGCCAACGTTTGGCTTGCCTATAATGGCAATCTTCGTAACATCCTCTTCCTCGATATCTGCATCCTCAGGGAAGCTTGCAACGATTTCGTCGAGAACATCTCCAAAATTCAGCATGTTTGCTGCAGAAATAGGGATAGGAACTCCAAGTCCCAATTCATAAAAATCATAAAAATCATCAGGAAGTGATGATGGCTTATCTATCTTGTTAACAACAAGAATAACGCGTTTACCGGTTCTCATAAGCATCATTGCAACTTCTCTGTCAGCATGGGTAAGTCCATCCTTACCATCTGTGATGAATAGGATTACATCAGCCATATCCATGGCAACCTGTGCCTGTTCTCTCATCTGAGAAAGAATGATATCATCGGTGTTTGGTTCAATACCACCTGTATCAATAAGTGCAAAATGTGCACCGTTCCATTCTGCCTCAGCATAAATTCTATCTCTGGTAACACCCGGCGTATCTTCTACTATTGACACGCGGCGACCGACTATCTTATTAAAAAAGGTAGATTTGCCTACATTTGGTCTGCCTACAATGGCAACTATAGGTTTACTCATTAAAAATTCCTCCTATGAATTCTTCAGGGTCAAAAGCCTTTAAGTCGTCGATGCCTTCACCCACGCCTATAAACTTGATAGGCATATCAAATTCGTCTGCTATTGTCACTGCAATACCGCCTTTAGCCGTACCATCAAGCTTAGTGATTACAATACCGGTTATTTCAGCAACATTTCCAAACTCCTGTGCCTGGGAAACTGCATTTTTGCCGGTAGTGGCATCCAATACCAGCAATGTTTCTCTGCTTGCTTCAGGGAATTCCCTGTCGATTACTCTGTTCATCTTCTCCAGCTCAATCATAAGGTTTTTCTTGTTCTGAAGTCTTCCTGCTGTATCACAGATAAGAACATCTATGCCTTTTGCCTTTGCTGATTGAATTGAGTCAAATATTACAGCTGACGGATCAGCACCTTCCTGATGTTTAACAACATTTATTCCGTTTCTTTCACCCCAGATACAAAGCTGTTCAGCCGCCGCAGCACGGAAAGTATCTGCCGCAGCAAGCATAACCGACTTTCCTTCACTCTTTAATCTATGAGCAAGTTTGCCGATTGTTGTGGTCTTGCCTCCGCCGTTAATTCCGATAACCAGAATGATAAGCGGTGTTTCCTGACAAAGGATTTGTCTTTCTCCTTTATCAACCAGCTCAATCATTATCCCTTTTAGGGCATCCTTTACCCTCTCCGGATTGGTTATTACGT
>CALZMV010000102.1 GCA_945788655.1 uncultured Clostridia bacterium
CGCCGAAATCTTCATCCAGGTCATTAAAATTGATTTCGTCTCCCTTTTTGAACAAGCCTCTAAATAGAGTCTTTGCAAAGTTCTTTTCCTTTGGCTCGATATCTCTAAGCTTTCTCAGGATGATGCTCTTTTCGGTCTCCTGCTCAATGGATATGTATCCCTTTTCTGCAAAGTATAGAATAAGTGATACAATGTCACGCTTGTCTACAGCATTATCGATAATAAAGCCCACCTCTGCAGGGGTCATTCCCTCCGGTGGATAAAACTCGACAGTTGGAACGATTCTCTTGTCTCTTCCAAAGAAGAACCACAGGAGAATGATAACAACAGGTATAGCAAGACCCATAGCTACCGCTAAAGCCTTTGACCATCCATAGTCTGCTTCACCTTCCCAATATCCTTCAGGAAGCTCACATAGTACAGTTATGCCCTTTCCCTGCTCAAGACCACTTGCCTTAACTGAAAGAGTTTTTGTCTTTTTATCATAGTTCCACTGAACATCACCGGAACCGGTAAAGCCGTATCTACCGCTGTATACCTTTATTTTATCTTCATCGATTTTCTTAGGAAAAACGATTGTGGCAGAAGAACTTTTAATTGCTGTTTCCCAGCCCGTAGGCAGAATGTCAACATAGAAAAAGTCCTTTGACTCATCTCTGTCATCATGAACAACCATTCTGTAGTTTATTTCATAATTCTGCCTTCCTGTTACGGTTTCATCCTCATCGCCGATCTGAACGACCATGTTGCCATCTTCCGAATAGTCGCTGAAATTCCATCCCGGAACATCAATGTCTTTAATACTCATATATCCCATATCATCAAAGTTTCCATATGGAATATATCTGAAAATACCATGTTTCTGTGTAGCAAAATTAACAGAAATATTTTCTTTAACCTGATAAGTGTTGTCTTTACTTACTGCAATAAAAACATCATAGCTGTCTGTAGTGTAGCTTGCTGCTAAAGCAGGTGATGCACCGAAAACAAGGCACACCAAAAGTGCTGCAACTATTGCAGTTCTTCTAAGTATCTTACTTGAAAAAGTCATTTTATTCACCTAATTCTAGAAGCTTACCTTCACATTCTGTCTTTCTTCAGCAGAATCAACTTCAAACATAGCCTTCTTTTCAAACTTAAAAATTCCGGCGATAATATTCGAAGGGAATGCTTCACACTTAACGTTAAACTGCTTAACTACAGCATTGTAGTATTTGCGGGAGTTTGCAATATCTTCTTCAACTTTCTTAAGCTGGTTCTGAAGATCAAGGAAGTTCTGGTTTGCCTTCAAATCAGGATAATTTTCGGCAATGGCAAATAGGCTCTTTAAAGTTCCCTGCAGCTGGTTCTCCCCTGCAATTTTTTCTTCAACTGTTGCCGCACCCTGTGCCATGTTTCTCGCCTCTATTACCTTTGTAAGAGTCTCTTTTTCGTGAGCAGCATAGCCCTTAACTGTTTCTACAAGGTTAGGGATAAGGTCATATCTCTTCTTGAGATATACATCCATTGTGGCAAAAGCCTCTTCACAATTGTTTTTTAACTTAATAAAACCATTGTACATTACTATCACTGCAATAACGATTACAGCAATTACAATTAAAGCGATTATCATTTTTCTCCTCCTTTAAATCCCTTTATTATGTCTTTTATTTCAAATCCCAGTCAATAGGTTTTTGACCCGTTATCTCCAGAAATCTGTTGGCCTTGCTGAAGTATCCTCCTCCAAAAAATCCTCTGTAGGCAGAAAGGGGACTTGGATGAGGTCCTGCAATAATCATATGATTCTTATTGGTTATCAATGTCTCTTTTGACCTTGCGTTTGAGCCCCAAAGTATAAACACCATGGGGGTTTTCCTTTCGTTAAGGTGCCTTGCCACGGAATCGGTAAATTCCTCCCATCCTTTGCCTCTGTGAGAGTTGGCTTGCCCTTTACGAACGGTCAAAACGTTGTTCAAAAGAAGCACACCCTGTTTTGCCCATTTTTCCAGATATCCGTGGTCAGGCGGTGTAATTCCAAGATCATTTTCGATTTCTTTATAAATATTTACAAGAGATGGTGGAATCTGTACTCCCTTGTTTACGGAAAAGCACAGGCCGTGAGCCTGATTCGGTTCATGATAAGGATCCTGCCCGAAGATTACCACTTTGGTGTTCTCATATGAGGAATATCTCAATGCGTTGAAAATATCCTCTTTAGGAGGATAGATAGTCTGTTCCTCATATTCCTTTTTCAGAAAATCTCTAAGGTTCAGAAAGTACTCCTTTTCAAATTCTTCAGCCAGTATTTCATCCCAGTCATTGCCGATATGTACCACTTTTATTCTGCCTCCTCTTTACTCCATTTGAAATATTATAGCACAATGTGTATAATGTTGCCATGAGTAAAATTTATGTTAGTAAAGAAGCAAACAGCCACCTGATAAAATACCTTGAAGAACAAGGTCATAAGGTATCTCTTATGGAGTCAAAAGCCGATATTGATCCGCCCATCAGTTGCCACCCCGACATCTACATGTGTCAGCTAAACCCTGGCATGATATTTCATGGCAAACCCGAAAAGCTTGGAAGGGACTATCCGTATCATGCAATATATAATGGCTGTTCAACGGGCAAATATTTCATACACAACCTTAAGATAACAGATGCTGAGCTTTTAGAAGCGGTCTCAGATAGTGGCCTGATAAGTGTTCATGTTCCTCAAGGCTACAGTAAGTGCAGCATTGTAGTTGTTGATGATAATTCAATTATAACATCAGACAGAGGCATATTTAAAGCTGCCTCAAAGGCAGGTCTTGATATTCTTCTTATCGAGCCAAAACAGGTCATTCTTCATGGCTATCCTTACGGCTTTCTTGGAGGAGCCAGCGGCAGAATCGGCGATACCATATTGTTTAACGGCGATTTATCAAAGCATTCGGATTTCAATGAAATAAGCCGGTTCATTACCAGTCGTGGCTTAAAGATAAAATATTTTGCAGAGTACCCGCTCACAGATATCGGGTCAATAATACAGGAAAAAGAATAATACAGGAGATAAAATGAAAAAACACGCAATCATTCCCATCTTTATACCCCACAAGGGTTGCCCAAACGATTGTATCTTTTGCAATCAGAGGAAGATTACGGCAAGGACAGCGGATGTGACTCCTGCCGATATTCATAAAACCATACAGACCTACATGTCAACTCTGTCTAAAATGGATATGGAAACTATAGAACTGTCCTTCTTTGGCGGCTCTTTTACCGGAATTCCTATGGAAGAACAGACTGCCTTTCTTGAAATTGCAAAGGAGTACAAGGATAGGGGAATCATAGACAAGATTCATCTGAGTACGCGCCCTGATTATATTAATCCTCCTATTCTAGACAATCTAAAAAAATACGGAGTCGATGTAATAGAGCTTGGAGTACAATCCTTTGCCGAGCCCGTGTTAAAGGCCGCAAGAAGATGCCACGATGCAGCATGTGTCTATGAAAGCAGCCGGCTCATCAAGGAATACGGTTTCACTCTTGGAATCCAGCTGATGATAGGTCTTCCGGAGGATACCCTTGAATATGATATCTTTTCTGCCAGAGAGGCTGTCTCACTAGCCCCCGAAATTGCCAGACTGTACCCAACAGTGGTTATCAAGGATACTCCATTGTATGATGAGATGGAAGCCGGAAGATTCATTCCCATGACTGAAGATGATGCTGTTATGAGAACGGCTCGCATGTACGAGATTCTAACAGATGCAGGAATCAACGTAATCAGAGTCGGACTTAAGTCCAGTGATATAATATCCGATCCTTCTACTACTTCAGGGACCTTTCATCCCGCCTTCAGGCAGCTGGTTGAAGGATTTTTAGCAAAGGAAAGTCTTGAAAAACAATTGAAAATTATGTATGCTAGAAAAAATGTTTCTATTAACCCTTCAACGCATGACCCTATTAAAGTGGCCTTTATTTCAAACCGGAAATGTTACAACAACATGTTTGGTCATGGAGGAGTCAATAGAAAATATTTTTCAACAGAATATGATGGGCTAGACATCAGATATATGTGCGATTACCAGTTCAGCAGTGATCTGCACCTTAAAGATAATCAATATCTGGTTAAAGACCTTTCAAAATAATAAACTTAAGGAGATTTTGCAATGAAAGCAGTATTAACAGTAATCGGTAAAGATATGGTGGGCATTTTAGCCAAGGTTGCATCCTCATGTGCAGAAAAAAATGCCAATGTACTTGAAGTTACTCAGTCCATTCTGGATGGGTATTTCTGCATGGTTATGGTGATTGATATCAGCAAGCTTACATGTGAGCTTGATGAACTTGGCACTACCGTAAGAGCAGCTGTTCCTGATATGGTAATCCATGTTATGCATGAAGACATTTTCAATTCCATGCACAGAATATAATTAAACGGAGGAAACTTTATGATAAACTTTAATGACATCATGGAAACCATTACCATGATTCAGGAAGAAAATTTAGATATACGAACCATTACCATGGGAATTTCTCTACTGGACTGCGCTGATGCAGATATAGACCGTTCCTGTGAAAAGATTTACAACAAGATAACCACTAAGGCCAAGAACCTGGTTGCTGTAGGAGAAGCAATAGAAAAGAAATACGGCATTCCTATTGTAAACAAGAGAATCAGCGTTACTCCAATTGCGATACTTGTAGCTGCAAGCGGCGGTGACCCTGTTAAATATGCAAAGACCCTCGATAGAGCAGCAAAGGAAGTAGGTGTAAATTTCATCGGTGGCTTCAGTGCTCTAGTTCAAAAGGGCTTCAGTGCAGGTGACAAAGAACTGATTCAGGCAATTCCTCGTGCTCTGGCCGAAACAGACTTCGTTTGCTCCTCCGTAAATATCGGATCAACAAAAGCCGGTATCAATATGGATGCTGTAAAGATGATGGGTGATGTGGTAAGGGAAGCTGCAGAGCTTACAAAAGACAAGCAGTGCATCGGCGCTGCAAAGCTGGTTGTTTTCTGCAATGCGCCTGAAGACAATCCTTTTATGGCTGGTGCCTTCCATGGTATCAGCGAACCTGATGTAGTATTAAATGTAGGTGTTTCC
>CALZMV010000103.1 GCA_945788655.1 uncultured Clostridia bacterium
CCGCACATTGAGCAGCTGTCTTCGTGCTCAGGCGCGCGATCGTCACGAATAGCCTTTGCAGTTTCAGGGTCAATTGCGCATTCCCACTGTTTTTCCCAATCAAAGGTTCTTCTGGCATCCGCCATACGGTCATCGATATCCCTTGCGTGAGGCACTTTCTTTGCAATGTCTGCAGCATGTGCTGCAATACGTGAAGCAATGATTCCCTGCTTAACATCATCAACATTTGGAAGAGCTAAATGCTCTGCAGGAGTTACATAGCAAAGGAATGCAGCTCCGCTTGCTGCAGCGATGGCACCTCCGATGGCAGAGGTGATATGGTCATATCCCGGAGCAATATCTGTAACGATAGGTCCAAGAACGTAGAAAGGCGCTCCCATGCAGATGGTCTGCTGCATCTTCATATTAGCCTCAATCTGGTCCATTGGCATATGTCCCGGTCCTTCAACCATAACCTGAACATCCTTTTCCCATGCGCGCTTAGTCAGCTCACCAAGTCTTACAAGCTCTTCAATCTGGCAGACATCACTGCCGTCTGCAAGACAGCCGGGGCGGCAGGCATCTCCAAGAGATATGGTCACATCATACTCACGGCATATGTCGAGAATTTCATCGAAATATTCATAGAAAGGATTTTCCTCTCCTGTCATGCTCATCCATGCGAAAACGAGAGATCCACCACGTGAAACGATGTTCATTTTTCTCTTGTGCTTCTTAATCTGCTCTATTGTCTTGCGTGTTATTCCGCAGTGAAGGGTTACAAAATCCACACCATCCTCTGCATGGAGGCGAACAACATCGATAAAATCCTTTGCAGTGAGAGTTGCCAGGTCACGCTGATAGTGAATAACGCTGTCATATACGGGAACAGTACCAATCATAGCCGGACATTCAGAAGTCAGCTTTTTGCGGAAAGGCTGAGTGTTTCCGTGGGATGAAAGGTCCATAATTGCCTCAGCCCCCATATTCACAGCTGCCATAACCTTTTGCATTTCAATATCATAATCCTTGCAATCGCGGGATACTCCAAGATTTACATTGATCTTGGTGCGAAGCATTGAACCTACACCGTTAGGGTCGATGCAGGTGTGCAGTCTGTTGGCGCAGATGGCAACCTGACCTCTTGCCACAAGATCTCTTATTTCTTCCTCTGTTCTGTATTCCTTTTTTGCAACGGCTTTCATTTCCGGTGTAATTATACCCTTCCTTGCGGCATCCATCTGTGTTGTATAATTTCTCATGACTTTTACTTCCTTTCCAATGGGTTGTTTTATTCTGCAAAAATTGACTTTAGGTCAAAATTATGTTTCATAGGGCCCGGGCCTTTTCCAATATCCAGCATGGCAGCAAGTGCACCGGATATATAGTCCTTCGCTCTCTTTACAGACTCTTCAAGGGAAAATCCCTTGGCAAGATTTGCTGCTATTGCACTGGACAGGGTACAGCCCGTACCGTGGGTATTTGGATTGTCGATTCGTTTGCCCTCAAACCAAATTAATTCCCCATTGAAAAAAAGAAGGTCATTGGCATCGTTGATGCTGTGTCCGCCTTTTACGAGGACTGCACAATTATATGTGCTGCCAATCTTTTGGGCCGCCATAACCATGTCATCTTCTGTTGTGATGGATAAGCCGGAAAGAATCTGTGCTTCCGGAATATTAGGTGTAATGAGCGCTGCTATAGGCAATAATTCATCAATAAGTGTCTGCACAGCGTCATTCTTCATCAGGGCCGAACCCGAGGTTGCCACCATAACCGGGTCAACAACCACATTTTTCGCCTTGTAATGTCTCAATCTTTCAGAAATAACGCAAATAAGCTCAGTAGAAGATACCATCCCGATTTTAACTGCATCCGGATAGATATCCTCAAACACTGCGTCTATTTGCTGCTTCAGAAATTCAGGAGTTGCTTCCTGAATCGCTCTTACGCCGGTTGTATTCTGCGCAGTCAGTGCAGTAATTGCACTCATTGCAAAAACACCATTCATGGTCATCGTCTTCAGATCGGCCTGAATACCGGCGCCTCCACTGCAGTCGCTTCCTGCAATGGTCAATGCTGTTTTCATCTTCATAGTTTAGCTCCTTTCCATAGTCAGCTCCATAGTCAGCATCGTTTTATATAGCGGCATAAGGTGGTGCCCCCAATGTGCCGCTTTAAAGCTGCATGCTTATTCAGCATCAGCGAATTTCCAAAATTCTTCTGTATGTTCGAAATCCGACAGGTAAAAATCTGCTGTCCTTTGAAGTTCCTCCTGTCTTTTTTCACTTTTGTCAAATACTGCTACCACCTTAAAGCCGTCTGCTTTGGCAGTCTTGGCAGCATGAAGCGCATCTTCAAATACCAGTGATGTGCTTCTGTCAGCTCCGAAGTGTTCCATTGCTTTGCGAAAGACCACAGGCTCATCCTTGCCGTGTCCAATGTCGCTGCAGGCAATGATTTCTTCAAAAAAATGTTTCATTCTGCATCGGCTTAAAGCCGCTTCAACCTGCTTACGGTCAGAGGCTGTTGCAATGCACATAAGAATGCCCGCCCTTTTTATCTCACTTAGAAATTCCAAAGCGCCGGGCTTTGGCAAAACCTCATAGAGGTAAAAATGCTCGATTTTCTCGTTGATTCCTGCCATGATTTCTTCCGGTGTTAAGGAAATACTATATTCCTTCTTCATATAGCAGGCAGCCTGATAAAGGCTAAAGGTTCTTATTTCATCACGGAGAGAAGGCTTTGGTTCCTTTCCGAGAGAACGAAGGTAAACGTCTCCTATCTCCTCCCAGATATACATGGAATCAAAGAGAGTTCCATCAAAATCAAATATGGCACATTTTATTTTCATCGATTTACCATTTCCTCCGATAGCCGGCGAAGTATGCGGCATTCACCTTCAATGTCATCAGCTCCAAAAATAGCGCTTACCAGAGCAACTCCGTCAACGCCTGTTCCTGCAAGTTGAGAAATATTTTCCTTGCTGATGCCTCCGATGGCAACAACGGGAATATCAACGGCATTACAGATATCGCAGAGAACTTTCCTTGGAAGCACATCTACATCTGTCTTTGTAGAAGTGCTGAATATTGCGCCTACTCCCAGACAGTCAGCACCGTTTTTGACTGCTTCAAGTGCCTCCTCAACGGAATGAACAGAAACGCCGATCATCATATCATCTCCAACGCGGCTTCTAACCTGCTCTGCAGCCATATCTTCCTGACCAACATGAATTCCGTCTGCATTGCACTTTATTGCAACCTCAACATTGTCATTGATAAAAAAGGGAACATTGTACTTTCTGCACAAAGCAGAGATTTCCACAGCTTCTTTAAGAAAGTCCTCGTCGTTTAATTGTTTTTCACGAAGCTGCACGCATGTTGCGCCGCCCTTTATAGCAGATTCAACCTGCTCATATAGGCTTTGTCTGCCTACCCATGCTCTGTCCGTAACTGCATAGAGCAGCATAGTTTCCTTATCGCACTTCATATTTTGCTCCATTCTCCAGCATTTCCGGAGTCATATTGTAAATTGCATCGATAATATAGTTTCTGTAGCTTGAGTTGCCATCCATTTCGCTAAGTCTTGTGTGTGCCACTTCACCTGCATAGCCCATTGCAGACACTGCCGCAGCTGCTGCCTCAAGAGGATTGTCCTGATTTGCAGTTACAAAGGCGGTAGTCATGGCAGAAAGCTGGCATCCAGTTCCTGTGATTGAAGACATCATAGGATGTCCGTTTCTGATGCAGTAAGCCTTCTCAGCGTCCGCAACGATGTCGATTGCGCCTGTAATTGCAATAACTGCACCTGTTTTAGCCGCAAAAGCTTTAGCAAAAGCGATTATTTCGTCAAGGTTTTCTTCTGTTACCTTATCTGCAACGTCAGCATCTACGCCCTTTGTTGTACCGCTGCCTAGTGCAAGAGTCTTGATTTCGGAAATATTTCCACGAATTACAGAAAACTTCACTTCTTTAAGGAGTTTCGTAGCTGTTTCTGTTCTCAGGGCTGAAGCACCTGCTCCAACAGGGTCTAAAACAACAGGATGATTCAGCTCATTAGCCTTCTTGCCAGCCTTAAGCATAGAAGCAATGGTTCTTTTGTTCAGAGTGCCGATGTTGATGTTCAGACCCCCACAGATGGTTGTGATTTCTTCTACCTCGTTTTCGTCATCGGCCATAATAGGTGATGCACCGCAGGCAAGGATAATGTTTGCACAGTCATTGACAGTGACATAATTGGTAATGTTATGAACCAGCGGGCAGTTTTTCCTTACGTTTTCTAGCATGTTCTTTAACATATATCTTCCTCCTTTAAAATATAGATGAAAATAAAAACAGGAGACACCCGCCTTGGATGCCTCCTGCAAAAATCACTTGAACGCTGGCTTCCTACGGCGGCATTATCCGCATCAGGTATAGGGTCGAAGTTGGATTACTTCCTCTCAGCCTGCGAATACAAGCTCCCCTGCCTTTATTCATATTATGATATACTTATTTTTGTAAATGTACAAGAGTGTTTTCAGAAAACTCGACACGAATTTTAATCCGTCTGTGAATTTCTATTTTTCTACCAGGTGGAATGCAAAGCCACCTATCTGTTCCTTCAGATATACAGAAGTAAGCTTATCGCCCTTGTATTTTGCAGTTTCCATATCAAATTCCGCACCGTTCTTTGAAAGGAAATACATAGCTCTTTCACAGCTGCTGGTTCCGATCGCAATATGTCCATGTGCTCCCGGGAAGCGTTTTCTGCATACTTCTATACCATCAGATGCGAAGGTGGATGCGCTCTTGACCTCTTTTCCGAATCCGAAAAGACCGGCAATACGGTTTACCTGCTCATTGGCTTCTTCTTCGGAATCGTTGTTTATCCCTACATGTACCACTCTGAAATTCAGCATGGACATTACGGCTTCTCTGGAAAGTCTTGTGATTTCATCGAATTGTTCTTTTGCAATAAGATCTTTTTTTACCATCCAGGAGCCTCCGACTGCTGCTACAAGAGGAGAGGCAAGATAATCTCTCATGATATATTTATCAATACCTCCCATCGGGAAGAAACGAAGATCCTTGAAGACAGCACTCATTGCA
>CALZMV010000104.1 GCA_945788655.1 uncultured Clostridia bacterium
TGTAATAGGCCAGGCTACATCAATTGCCGGTGGCTGTGGACTTAAGCTTATTGATATTGTTGAGGTTAAAATAACTCATGGGCTACTGGCAGGAATTATAGCTACACTATTGGTAAATATTATGTTAATATAAAGCTATGAAGAAAAAAAGCGTAGGAATAATAGCTGAATACAATCCGTTTCATAACGGACATCTTTACCATCTGAATCAGTCAAAAAAGTTAAGCGGTGCAGAAGTGTCCGTTGTAGCCATGAGCGGTAATTTCCTGCAGAGAGGGCAGATTGCCATTGCTGACAAATGGTCGAGAGCAGAAGCTGCTGTGCGCTGTGGAGCAGATTTGGTGGTTGAAATACCCGTTGTTTTTGCGTGCAACTCTGCACCTGTTTTTGCCAAGGCAGGCGTTGAAATACTTGAAGCACTGGGAGTAGATTATATTTCTTTTGGAAGCGAATCAGGAAATATCCATGAGTTAATGGATATTGTTAAACTATTGAATGAAAAAGAACAGGAAATAGAAGCTTCTATAAGAGATTCTGTAAAAAAAGGGTTATCTTATCCAAGGGCTCGAAGTGATGCTCTTATACAGATGATTGGAAGGGAAAAGGCAAGGATTATTGATACTTCAAACAATATTCTTGCTTTGGAGTATCTAAAGAACATTAAAAAGGCAACACCAATAACCGTTAAGCGCAGCGGTCCGGGATATAATGATTTAGAAGCATCTGAAGAGTTTGCATCAGCTACCGCAATCAGGTATATGATGGAAGAGAACATTGAAATATCAGCATTTATGCCCCCTGAATCCATTGATACAGTAAGAAAATGCCTAAAACCATCTAAAGATGTGATTTTTAGAATGATTTGCCAGCAGGGCTTAATAAAAAATGCCGAAAATCTGGATGCGGTAAGTGCCGGCGGAGAAGGTCTTGGTAATAAGCTGAAAAATAACATCAGATATGTTAATTCCTTGGACGAACTTGTTGAATCCATGAAATCCAAAAGATATACAAGAACCAGAATTGAAAGATTTTTGACACATTGCCTTTTAGAAATAGAAGATATTAGATACGAAAACTATATAAGGATATTAGCTTTTAACAAAAAAGGAAGTGCATATCTTAAAAATATAAAGAAAAATGAGACACTTGCGCTACCGATTATTACGAACATTAACAAAGAGGCAAAGAGCTTGCTTAATATCCAAAGAACACTTAAGAAGGATATTTTAGCTTCAGATATATACAACATGGCATCGGGGAGGGATTTATATGCCTTCTCAGATTATGTCATAAAGCCTTTTACTCTATAAAAGTTGAATCATGTTAAAACAGGTGAAGAAATGAACGCAGAAACAAGAAGAAAAAAAATAATCGATATCCTGGCAGGGGAAACCAAACCTATATCTGCATCTCGTCTTGCTGAAGAATTTGGTGTCAGCAGGCAGATAATTGTTGGAGATATTGCTATTATTCGTGCCAGCGGGATGGATATTTCATCTTTGGCAAGGGGATATGTCTTGGAAAAGAAAAATGGACTTCAGAGAGTGTTCAAAGTTATGCATTCAGACGAAGATGTGGAAAAGGAGTTAAATCTCATAGTTGATGCAGGTGGTACGGTAGTTGATGTGTTTGTCTTCCATAAGTTTTACGGAACCCTTCGTGCAGAGATGAATATCAGATCCAGATTAAATGTTCAAACCTTCATGGAAAACATCACTACAGGAAAATCAAGTCTTCTTAAGAATGTGACATCCGGATATCATTATCACACAGTTGCTGCAGAAAGTGTTGAAGTTCTTGATATGATAGAAAGCAAGCTATCCGAATATGGATTTTTGGCGCCGCTGCAGGAATATGAGCCGAGTGAAATTAAGGCATCATTGTAATGATGTCTTTTTTTTATAAAACCCTTGCAATTTAGGGACTTATTGTATATACTATTTTAGGTTAAACAGTTAATTTTTAGAAACAAATGGAGGATAGATATGAAAGTTTTAGTTATCAATTGCGGCAGTTCATCACTAAAATATCAGGTTCTAGACATGACAACTGAAGCGTTATTATGCAAAGGTTTAGTTGAAAGAATCGGTATGGATGGTTCGGTTATTACACACGAAAAAATAGGTCAGGACAAGGTTAAAACAGAAGTACCTATGAAGGATCACAAGGATGCGATTGAACAGGTTCTTACCGCTGTTCAGGATGCAGACCACGGCGTTGTAAAATCTATGGACGAAATCGGAGCAGTTGGACACAGAGTTGTACATGCCGGTGAAAAGTTCGCTTCATCTGTACTTATTACAGAAGAAGTTATCAAGGCTTTAGAAGAATGCGTAGATTTAGCACCTCTTCACAATCCACCTAACTTATTAGGTATCGCAGCATGCCAGCAGTTAATGCCTAACACTCCAATGGTTGGTGTATTCGATACAGCTTTCCATCAGACTATGCCAGCTGAATCATACATCTATGCTATTCCATATGAATATTATCAGAAGCATGGTATCAGAAGATACGGTTTCCACGGTACTTCCCACAAGTATGTTGCAGAAAGAGCTGCAGACATTTTAAATGTTGATTTAGAAGATCTTAAGCTTATTACTTGCCACTTAGGTAACGGTGCATCTGTTTCCGCTATCAAGAGAGGTAAGTGTATCGACACTTCAATGGGATTCACTCCACTTGAAGGTCTCGTAATGGGTACAAGATCCGGTGACATTGACCCTGCTATCGTAACATTCATCAGAGAAAAGGAAAATCTTCCACAGGGTAAGGCGAACGAAATCTTAAATAAGAAGTCCGGCGTTTTAGGTATTTCCGGAGTATCCAGTGACTTCAGAGATATCGAAGAAGCTGTTGCTCAGGGTAACGAAAGAGCAGAATTAGCTCTTAAGGTATTTGCTCACAAGGTAAGATTCTACATCGGTGCATACATCGCTGAAATGAATGGTGTTGACGCTATCATCTTCACAGCAGGTGTAGGTGAAAACGACGTTACAATGAGAGAACTTATCTGCCACAACTTAGGAAACTTAGGAATTAAGTTAGATCCGTTAAAGAACAAGGTAAGAGGTAAGGAAACAATCATCTCCACAGAAGATTCAAAGGTTAAACTTCTTCTTATCCCTACAAATGAAGAATTAATGATCGCAAGAGATACATTCAACATTGTTATGGGAAGACCTGTAAAATAGTTGAGATTTTCAATTCATTTGTTATAAAAAGATGTTGACAAGAATGTACAATGAGTGTATAATTAAACAGTTGACAAATCTTTAATAAACGAAATTTAATCAATAAAGATTGACTTCACATAGAAGGATACTTACAAGGAGGTGTAAAACATGGCAGTACCTAAGAGAAAAACTTCAAAAGCTAGAAGAGATAAGAGAAAATCCGCTAACATGAAGATGACAGCACCTGGACTTTCAATCTGTCCACAATGTCATGAACCAAAACTCCCTCATAGAGTTTGCCCAAACTGCAACTACTATGATGGAAAAGAAGTTGTTGAAGCTTAATTAACAATGGATTTTAGACGGCAGACGTGAGTCTGCCGTTTTTTCATTTAGTGATTATTATATTATTCCGTATTCCTGAAGGACATCATATATAATAAATTGGGTTTTGTTGGTAGGCGGGCATAGAGGAAGGCGATAATCCATGTAACATTTACCCATCATGCATAATGCCGCTTTCACTGGAGATGGGTTAACCTCTAAAAACATTGAGTCGATAAGTTCTTTAAGGGCAACCTGTTCTTTTCCAGCTTCCATATGTTTACCGTTATTATAATCACGAACCATTTTAGAGTATCTTTTTGGAATTATATTGCTTACTGTAGAGATGCAGCCTGAGCCGCCAATTGACATTATCGGTATAGTCTGGTCGTCATTCCCTGAGTATACATCAAAATCATCATCGGCATATGAGCATATCTGACATATCTGTGAAATGTTACCTGATGCTTCTTTAATCCCTGCAATGTTTGGATGTTCATATAATTTTGCGACACAATTTGGTGTAATATTTACACCTGTTCGTGATGGAACAGAATACATTATTATTGGAATTGATACGCTGTCAGCTATGGCTTCATAATGCATTACCAATCCTTTTTCTGTACATTTATTATAATATGGGGTCACTACAAGTAGACCATCGGCTCCTGCATCTTCTGCTTCCTGCGACAAAGCTATTGCCGCTGCAGTATCATTTGTTCCTGTCCCTACCAATACAGGCACTCTGTTAGAGGTTAGGTCGATAACGAATCTGGAGAGCTGAAGTTTTTCTTTATTTGATAATGTGGAGGCTTCACCCGTTGTTCCGCACACAACTAAGGCATCGACCTCTTCTTCTATTTGCCATTCCACTAATTTCCCCATGGAAACATAGTCTATTTTATTGTCTTTAAAAGGCGTAATGAGCGCTGTTGCTACTCCTTTGAAAATTGACAAAAGAACACTTCCTTTCTTTTCTATTCTTCTAATTTATTCTATTCAAAGTAAGCATATTTGTTGAAAAATCAATGTAAAAGTGATAAAATAAGATGTTATAAGCCAGTTATAAATAAATATATTTTTAGATAGAGAGGTGTTTGCTTATGAGTAAAAAACTTAAAGTTGGAATTCTAGGCGGTACAGGAATGGTTGGTCAAAGATTTATTTCTTTGCTTGATAATCATCCATGGTTTGAAGTTGTTACAATTGCAGCCAGCGGACGTAGTGAGGGCCTTCGCTATGAGGATGCTGTAGCAGGCAGATGGAAAATGGACACACCTATTCCTGAGGCTGTTAAAGATATTGTAATTATGAATGTTAATGATGTTGAAAATGTTGCAAGCACAGTTGACTTTGTTTTCAGTGCCGTAGACATGTCTAAAGATGAAATTAAGGCTATTGAAGAAGCATATGCAAAAACTGAAACACCTGTTGTTTCAAATAACAGTGCTCACAGATGGACTCCTGACGTCCCAATGGTTATTCCTGAAATAAACCCTGAGCATTTTGAAGTAATTGAGGCTC
>CALZMV010000105.1 GCA_945788655.1 uncultured Clostridia bacterium
GTAAACACCATCTCCATAGGCTTGTCCCAGGGTTCCATAGGTATGCACTCAGCCTTCTGCACTTCAAATGCAACGGCAACAATATGCGCATTAGCGCACTTTTCAATATATCGGTCGTAAAAACCTGCTCCCATGCCCATTCTTCCGCATTTTTCATCAAAAGCGGTGCACGGACAGATAACGAGGTCTATTTCTGACGGTGATATTTCCTCAGATTTTTCCCTTATGGGTTCCATAATGCCGAAGTACCCGCTCTGCCATGCATCTTCTCCCTCCGGCAGCAGTGCAATCATCTCGCTATCTGAAACGCAGAGAGGATAAACAAGTCTCTTTCCCTGTGATTCTTCAGCTGCTTCAAGGGCATCCAATCTGACTTCTCCCTTGGTGGCACGGTAGATGAGCACTGTATTTGCTTTTTTATATAACTCCGAAGAAGCAATTCTTTCTGAAATAAGGGCAGAAAGCTGCTGCCTATCTTCTACGGACAGGCTGTTTCTTGCATGTATCTTTGATTTTCTTAGTTCTTTTCTATAGTCTGACATCTTGCACCACTCTATTAGCAAATGTTTTCTGCTCTTAACTCGTAACACATCATCCTTTTGCCCTCCAAAGGAAACGATTCTTATCTTTATTATAGTTTTTCTTGCACTTACTGTCAAAAAGGCCTGCATTTTTCTACCGAAACGCAAGCCTTTTACATTATTTATTTTTTCTTTGTCTGACAGCTTCGGTCAGGATATATTCGATCTGTCCGTTAATAGACCTTATATCATCCTCTGCCCACCTTGCAATGTCGTTCCATAACGAAGGAGCCAGTCTTAACAGAATCTGTTTCTTTTCTTTCTCTTTCTGCTTAAGAGCCTTCTCTCGCTTTTTTATATCGGATTCAAGCTTGTCAAGTTCCTCTTGCCTTGCCTTTAGCTTTAGCTCCCTTTCCTCTATATTCATTACGAACACCTCAGGTTAAGATTTAATAAATTGACCCGTTGTTTATTACAGGCTGCGCGTCCTTATTACCGCAAAGTACTACCAGCAGGTTGCTTACCATTGCCGCCTTGCGCTCATCATCTAAGACAACTATGCTGTCTTCGTCAAGCTGATCAAGAGCCATCTTTACCATTCCAACCGCACCTTCAACAATCTTCTGTCTTGCAGCGATAATTGCTGATGCCTGCTGTCTCTGAAGCATTGCTGCTGCAATTTCTTCAGAATATGCAAGATTGGAAAGTCTTACATCGATAATCTCAAGACCTGCATTTTCAACTCTCTTCTGAAGTTCTTCCTGCATAATGTCTGCAATCTCCTGGCTGCTTCCGCGAAGTGTTTTTTCTCCGCTTGTTCCGTTTTCATCTAAATCATCATAGGGATACATTCTTGCAACATTTCTGATAACAGAATCACATTGTGTGGATAGAAAATCGCTGTAATCTTCTACATTGAAAACTGCATGTGTTGGATTTGCAACCTTCCAGATAACAATGGAACCAATAATAATTGGATTACCTTCAGCATCATTAACTTTTTGTTTATCATTATTGAGTGTATTTACCTTGAGTGAAACTCTCTTTCTTAATGATTTAATACTTGTCTTGCTCTTGCCGCTTTTCTTAGCCGAATCTTCCAGATTCATTACAACCACTTCTTCAAGCCCCTGCTGCATTGCTTCAGGCACAATAGGTCTTGCAAAAGGATTGACAAAGTAAAATCCCGGTTTTTTTACTGTGCCGTGGTATTTACCAAAGCATACAAGTACCAGCGCCTCATTAGGGTTAACCTGATGAAGTCCACATGTAAACAGAATTGCCAGAACCAGCATCATCACGGAAGCTAATAGAGTAAACACTCCAAGAGCCGCATTCACTTCTGCACAGAGATAAACTCCAAAAATAAATACAGGAATGCACAGAATAAACATCAGTATGCTGAGAATCAGTATTACAATTCCGTTCATTGGCTGAATAATCTTTTCTTCGACTTTGTTAATAAGCATATTATCCATTATTGTCACCTCGTAAAAAAGCATTTATGTATTATAATGATATTATTTTGATATCACTATAATACACCTGTGAATTCTGGTTGTCAATGATTTTTCATCTATTTTCATTTGGCCGTTCTATCAAATCATTTTAGGCGAAAAAAACGACCCAAAGCGGGTCGTTCAAAGTCATATTGGCACCGAAGTTCGTAATTACTAGTTTACAACTCCATTATAGTCCTGCTTCACCGCAAAGATTTTATCTATAAGACTGACATCTGCTGGCAGCCAGTCAACACTGTCAAGTTCATCTTCTTCAAGCCACTTCGCATCCTCATGCTCCTTAAGAACGATCTCTTCTGACAGTAGTTCACATATAAAGCAGTGCATAGTCAGGTGGAAATTCGGATAGTCGTATTCAACAGTTTCAAGGAGTCTCCCTACCTTAATATCTACATCCAGTTCCTCTCGTATCTCTCTAATAAGAGCCTCTTCAGGAGATTCTCCCTGCTCAATCTTACCACCTGGGAACTCCCATCCATCTTTGAACTCACCATATCCTCGCTGTGTGGCAAAAACCTTTTTGCCCTTAACTATAATTGCCGCAACAACCTCTATTGTCTTCATTTACTTTGCCTCCACAGCTATATTTCCTCCAGCCCCAGGCTTTTCAGATACTGATAGGTGCCTTCATAATACTCTGGCAGTCGCGTACTGTCCTCCCAGAAACCACTTAGATTCTTATGTCCGTTTCCTTCCGGAACACATATCACCATACCTGCTCTAGCACGCGTAAGCAATACCCTGTACGCATTTAGCATATACTTCATCAGATCCTGCTTGCTTTCATTGGTAGGCAAAACCTCAATCCATTTCGTCTGTCTGTTAAACCGATAGAAGCGCCACTTGCCGTCCTCGTATCTCATATCAGCATCCCAAAGCAAACATGTGTAATCCAGTTCTAATCCTTGAACCTGAATTTCTGTTGCTGCATCCTCTAGATAGTTCGAAGATCTTGTATCTACTTTATCTTCAAGGAACCAGTGAACTGCATTACCATCCCCACTCTCTAGAACATGAATTCCAAGAGGCTTGTACCTCGCTGACTCTTTTGTTATTAATACTCCTGTTCTTTCAGTTCCTCTAACTTTTTCATGCAGCCATCGTTTCGCCTTTTCTATATCTCTGGTCAAAACAATAGGATACTTGTCCTTTATCTCTCTATATATCGAAGCTGCGCTTTCATCCAGATCAAGCAATGCATGCACGAAAGCAGATAGCTTCTCTGCTCGATATGACCTCACTGATACACCTAAATGCAGGCTTTCTGCATAAGTCACATTGCTGTTACGTTCTAAAAGCTCATTAACCTTTCCTTCTGCGTATTCCGGCTCAGTTAAGTGTGGTGAGATATACACCTTCCAGTGTGAGAATTGTTCATTTAGAGCCTTGATCCATTCCGATATTCCTGCCTCGCCCGTATTTATCTCCTGACCGCCTCCAACAAGACATACTATTGTCGCCCAATCCTCTCTCTGATCCAGAGACCATATCAGAAATGCAGCTTCAGACATCGGAAAATTTGGGACCTTCAGTTTGTTACCATATGTTCCGCCTCGCTTCAAATAGTCTGCCAACCTCTTATGGGTCCATGAACGTTGAGCCTCGTCAAAAATTGCGACATGCTCTACCTCGCCAAATCCAGCATCTTTCATTTTTACAGCCTTTTCAGGATCAATTTCAAGTATTCCATTTTCGACAGGATTCTTTATCTTAGCTAGCATGTTATCTCTATATCGATGTATAATCTGAATGAACTTACCCACTTCTCTTCTGGAATCCGTAAGTTTCTTTGATTCACCCCTCGCTCTGCACTTTTCATAATTGTCTTTTGCAAGAGCTTCGTTAAGTACCGCAACTAGTGGTCCATTCCCGGATAAATAAACTGCCTCTTCGTCAATTACAGGTGCATCTGACCCCTGATATGTCTGCTTTACAGCAACATCAAGTCCTACCAACGTTTTGCCGGCTCCCGGAACACCTGTAACAAAACATATGCTTTTTTCTCTGTTGTCCTTACTCTTTCTGATTACATCAAGTATGTAAGATATTGTACGATCTGTTGTAATCTCATCTGCCTCATGTCTAGTAATATTTTCAACTGAATGACTCTCATACAGTGTTCTTGCGGCTTCAATTATTGTTGGTGTTGGTGCATATGGACTTATTATCCAGTTCTTATTAACCGGTTCTTCATTGGGAAATGTGTCAAGGACATCTTTAATAAGGTTTGCTATTCCTTCTTCACCGGTTACAAGTGGGTTTACAACTCTATCGTCGTAAACTGATTTCTGGATAATTGATGATGAACTCTTATATCTGGTTGCAATGAGAACAGGAACAATTACTTTATCCTCACTAAATTTATGAAAGTTTTTCAAATCCAATGCATAATCGAGAACCTGATCAATATCATTTTCAATTATTTTGGCTTCACCCACCTTAAACTCAAGGCAGAATATTATACCGTTCAAAAGAAGCACAACATCTACTCTTTTTCCTAAACGGGGAATATCGTATTCAAATATAATACGTCCTCCCAATCCTTGCCAAGTACGGAGAACTTTCTGCAGTATTCTTATTTCCTGTATCCATGCATCTCTTGTGGTTGTCAAGGCGTCTCCATGATATCTTTCACATAACATGCCGAATACGGACTCACAATCTCTATTTATAAATGTATCAAGTTCGCTTTCATACAAGCAACGCGTATTATTCATGCTAGTTCTCTCCTATAATAACATTTTCCATTCTGTCATTTGAAATAGAGGTACATCTCCTGATTCAAAAAAATTTTCTAATCCAATCATCTAGGAATTTCATCTGTGAATCCGTATGGAACCAATGTTCTCCATCATCCATTACAGTGAGTGTTGCGCCTATTTGTTTTGAGAACTCGGATATAGTCTCGATAGAAGTTA
>CALZMV010000106.1 GCA_945788655.1 uncultured Clostridia bacterium
TCTTAAGGTTGGCGACAGCTTTACAGTATACAATGACAAGATGGAAAAGATGACCATAAAGATTTCCGGCCTATGTGACAACTATGTTTACAACTATTTATATATAACCGACGAAACATATAAGGATGCCTATGGAGAGCCTGAAATCAATTCGGTATATCTTCTTGGAAAAGATGATCAGCAGCCTCATGAAGTTGGTGCAAAGATAATGGAAGTTTCAAATGTCTCGTCAGTAACTGTTTCAGAAGATTTCAAGAGCAGAATCGGCAACATTATGAAGAGCTTGGACTATATCATCATCCTGGTAATCTTCTGTGCCGGTGCACTGGCCTTTATCGTTCTTTACAACCTTACCAACATCAACATTACAGAACGAATCAGAGAAATTGCAACTATCAAGGTTCTGGGCTTCTATCCAAGAGAAACCTGCTCTTATGTTTTCCGCGAAAATTTGATTCTTACGGTAATTTCGGGACTTGTGGGGCTTCCTCTTGGAAAGGCGCTGCACGTATTCATAATGACCCAGATTAAGGTCGATCTTATGAATTTTGATGTGCGGGTTGCTCCTTTAAGCTATGTTTACGCACTGATATTTACCTTCATATTTGCTATGACAGTAAATCTGGTGATGCGCAAAAAACTCGACAAGGTAAGCATGACTGAGTCTCTGAAGTCTGTCGAATAGGCAAGGCCGGCAAAGGCATTGTAGTCGACGCCGACAATAACCGCACCGCCTGATAGACATTTAAGTGACGATATATTACAATATGATGACTATTTTGTAATATATTTACAATTTCCTTTCTTTTGGAAAGAAATGAGGATATTATAAAAGCACATCCAGCAAAGGATGTGCTTGTTTTTTTAATCAAAGGAGGAACTCATATGAGCTATCATTACTGTTCACTATGTGGCAAGATTCACAACAATATAACCTTCAAATGCGGTTTTATCTGTGAAGACTGCATAGATTACATTAAAACTCTCCCATAGGATTATCTCAAATATATACTCTTATTCTTAAAACCTAAAAATTTAATATGAAATTCACAACAAAAGCCCGAACTAAAGAGTATGACCATTTCCTCAAAGAATTATGATGTAATCATTTTCTCCTTTGGTTATTTGCTGGTTATTTACGTCTGTCGCGATTTTTGCGGTTTTTACGGTTTGCTTCAACTCGTTTTATATGTTGCTGCCTGGATATTCGCTTTTTTGTCTTTTTCTTCATTACAGAATAGCCAAATTTTCCAAGTGGATGCTTTTTGATACCGAAGTAATGGCCATGAACATAAGCCAGAAGTCCGGCTCTCTGAAGGGCTATGCTGCCATCGTCATCAAAGAGATCCTTGTTAACATGAATTTTGACTATTTCCGCAATAAACATGTCGTGAGTAGGATATTCTCTTACTTCCACAACCTTGCACTCAAGATTCACAGGTGATTCTGCAATCATTGGACAAGAAACTATTTCAGACTCTGCCGGAGTAAGCTTCATCTCCTTAAACTTGTCGACATCCCTGCCGGATTTTACGCCGCAATAGTCAGTGGCGAAGGCAAGAGCCTCTGTGGTCATATTGATGACAAATTCCCTTTCTCTGTTTATTATCTCATGGGAGTATCTCGATTTTCTCACCGATATGTAGGTCATGGGCGGTTTTGTATTGATAATTCCGGTCCATCCGATAGTAATAATATTCTTTTCCTCTCCCTTGCCGCAGGTGACCATGACTGCCGGTACAGGACAGAGCATTGTACCCGGATTTAATGAAACCTTTTCAATCATTATTATCTCACTTTCTGAATTTTTGACTATTTTTTTAATTTGTCCAGCACTTCCTCAAAGACAGCAGGTCGAGGCACTTCAAATTCCATGTACTCACCTGTTCTTGGATGTACAAAGCCAAGAATCTTTGCATGAAGGAGCTGGCCCTCCACATTGAAAGGCTGTTTCTTAGGTCCGTAAACAAAATCTCCAACAAGAGGATGCTTAATATAAGCCATGTGTACTCTAATCTGATGAGTTCTGCCCGTTTCAAGCCTCGCTTCAATAAGGGTGCAGCTTCCAAATCTCTCTAATACCTTCCAGTGGGTAACTGCACGCTTTGAGTTCTGGTTAGTGACAGCCTGCCTCAATCGGTTGTTTGGATCTCTGCCTATAGGTGCATCAACGGTTCCCTCGTCTTCTTTAATGTTGTGAAACACGAGAGCCTCATAGCGCCTTGTAATAGAGTGTTCTGCCAGCTGTTTTGACAGGGACTCGTGGGCCATATCGTTTTTGGCAATCATTAAAAGTCCGCTTGTATCCTTATCTATCCTATGAACGATTCCCGGTCTTATGACACCGTTTATTGATGACAGTCTGTCTTTGCAATGATAAAGACATGCGTTTACCAGCGTGCCGCTTTCGTTTCCTACTGCAGGATGCACCACCATGCCTCTGGGTTTATTGACCACCAGAACATCATCATCCTCATAGATAATATCAAGGGGGATGTTTTCTGCCTCAACATTGAGCATTTCAGGCTCAGGAACAGTTATTTCAATTCTGTCCCCCTCACTCACCTTATATTTTTTTGAACTGCATACGCTGCCGTTTACTGAAACAGCACCCTTTTCGAGGAGTTTCTGAATAAAGCTTCTCGAAACCTCCTCTAATTGTAAAGAGAGCACTAAATCAATTCTAGTGCTCTTATATTCCTCGTTTATTAAAAAATCATATTTCATTTTTGCTAATCTCTTCAGATGACTCAGATGACTCGCCATCTGTTTCTTTGATGGCAGTTGAATCCTTTGTATATAAAAAGGTGTATAAAATCAGGAATCCCGCTCCGACGCATACGGCAATATCTGCAACATTAAAAACAGGCCATATTCTAAAATCGAACATATCAGTTACAAACCTGAAAAGACCTCTGTCAATCAGATTCCCTATTCCTCCCGAAACAAGAAGTGAAAGTGCTAAAATCATCGTCCAATGTTCTTTTAAGTGTTTTTCCATGTACCATATTGCTAAAAGAACCGCTATAGTAGGAACAAATATAAGAAACACATTCTGACCGTAGAGAAGGCTGAAGGCAGCACCCCTATTTTGAACATATGTCAGATGAAAGACTCCATCGATAACCGGTATGCTCTGGCCTACAAACATTGAACTTCTGACCATAAGTTTAACAACCTGATCTAATACTATAATCCCTATTACCAGTAAGTACCTGTACTTTTTCATCATTAACTTGAGTATCTGTACTCATATCCCCCTAAAACTTCAAATTTACAATTGTCTTTTTTAAATCCTGTTTATCGTCAGTCTTTGTTTCAGAAGATTTTGTCAGTTCTTCCAGTTCCCTCGTAAAATCGTCGTTAAAAACAGCTGTGTTTTGTGACATTGATGCAGGGAGGAACTCCTTCTCAAATTCTTCGAGAAGATCATTGCTTGAATATGAAATTCTGTCCAGCTCTTCCTGAAGCATCTTCTGATATCTGGCTCTCAGACTCTCCACTCTTCCTCTAAGACGGTTGCCTTCTTCAGTAAGCCTTGATATGGACTCCTTGGCTTCTTTTGTTATTACGGAAGCTTCCATCTCAGCATTTTTCAGAATTATTTCAGCTCTCTTCTCTGCACTGGCTGCTATATCGTTCATAAGGGATTTTGCGGCCTCAAGAGTCTGATAAACTGATGTCTCTGTAGAAACATGCTTATCCACCTGAGTACGAGCCTTTTCCAGATCTGCTTTAAGTTTTTTGTTTTCTCTGATAAGGTTCTCCATATCTACGATAATGAGATCCAGAAAAGCATCTACTTCCTCTTCCTTATATCCTCTGACAACTTTGGTAAACTCTTTATATTCAATATCAGCAGGTGTAATCATATTTATCCTCCACAGTCCAATACGTTATTAAAAAATTAAAAATAATAATCTTACAAGAAGATTAGATATGAATTCGATTGCAATCACAGCGAAAAGCAATGAAAAATCAAACATACCTGTGTTGAATCTGCTTAAAATTCTTCTAAAAGGTTCAATTAAAGGCTCTGTAAATCTAATCAGAGCTGCATATATTTTGCCTATTGGGCTGTACATATCGCGTACAAACCAGCTCATTATTGCTCTAATGCACAATGCTGTCACCAAAATGTTCGCAAACATCATTATTGCATACGCAAGGGTTATTATCATAATCTCATTCTCCTATAACTATATTTTAAGGGTTTTCATCAGAAAACCCTTATAAAACTATCTCCAAGGATTCTTGTTTCCTCCGAAATCGAATCCTCTCTCATCCTGACTAGCTGCGATGTCAACGCTTTCAGGTGCGAAAATAAAGATATTGTTGGCTACCTTCTGCACATTGCCGTTTAATGCATATGTGGCACCGCTCAGGAAGTCAAAAATCTTCTTTGCAACTTCTGTTTCAATCTTTTCCAGATTGATAATAACAGGTCTTCTGCCCTTTAAGCTGTCAACAAGCTTCGGACATTCATCAAAGCTCTTTGGTTCAATTACAACAAGCTTAAAAGCACTTGTTCCCGCTACAGAAATTCTTCTTTCAATAGGAACTGCCTTCTGTGGTTCTGCTGTAGAAGCACTCTTGTATTCAGGCTGCGGCCTTCTGATGCTTTCTCTTGAACTTGTATCCCTTGATTCTCTCATAAGGCTGTCCTTTGCAGCAGCCAGTTCCTCTTCATCAAAATCTTCTTCAATATCTTCAATTCCAACTAATTTCTTAAAAGTATCTCCAAAGCCCATCTCTATTATCCTCCTCAATTAACCCGTTTAACATTAACCCATTTTCTTAGAGTAATCTCTTGCTCCAAAAATCATTGTACCTACACGAATAAGGTTTGACCCCTCTTCAATTGCAACCTCAAAGTCATTTGACATACCCATGGAAAGATATTTGAAATCCAGTGAAGGGTGTTCCAACTTGCTGAATTCATCATACA
>CALZMV010000107.1 GCA_945788655.1 uncultured Clostridia bacterium
ATATTGCCATGACAGTAATAGAAACTATCCTGTTAAAGCTCTGTGGATTATCCCTATACGATGCTTTGGTTCATACCTTTGGTACTGTCGGTACAGGTGGGTTATCAACTTACAACACAAGTATCAGCCATTTTGGCAATATATATGTTGAAATAATTATTGCAATTTTTATGCTGCTGGCGGCAATTAATTTTAACTTGTATTATGTAGCTATGAAAAGAGGAATAAAACACCTCTTTGCTGATGAGGAAACAAAGTTTTTCCTTTTTGTCGTTTTCGCAGCTACCACACTGATTGGTATTTATAATTTCTTTTTCAATTCCTTCAAGGACTTGGGAAGGATAATATTAAATGCGTTCTTCCAGGTTGTTTCTATCATTTCGACAACAGGATACATGACAAACGACTTCGACTCCTGGCCGACCTTCTCGAGAATGATCATTTTCTGCTTGTTCTTCATAGGAGGCTGCGCATCGTCTACAGGCGGTGGTATTAAATGTATCAGAGTTTTAGGTGCCATCAAGCTTATTAAGAGAGGCATAACTCATAAAATTCATCCTAATATTATCTCACCCGTTACGCTAAACGGTAGAGAAATGAGTAACGAAACTGCCATCAGGATTTCCAATTTTATCTTTACCTATATATTTATTACTGGTGCCGGAATGATTCTATTGTCACTTGACGGACAGGACTTTATGACAAATCTTTCCGCAGCAGCATCCTGTATAGGCAATATAGGTCCTGGTTTTAACATGGTCGGACCTACTATGAACTATGCATTTTTCTCTGATTTTTCGAAATATGTGTGTTCATTTCTTATGATTACAGGCAGACTTGAACTATATACTGTTTTGGTTCTTTTCTCCAAATACTATCACAATCCAAATAGAACAAAATAGAGAAAAAAGAGGTTTAACATGAGTTTTAACATAAGAGCTACAATTAAAGTATTGGGAATACTGACCTTAATTGAAGGTCTGTTTATGCTGCCTGCTTTGGCTGTATCTCTTTATTACAATGAATGGCATAGTGGTTCTGCCTTCTTAACCACATCCATGTTTTGTATTTCCATTGGCTTTGTTATTTTAACTCAAATGAAATCAGATAAAATCAATCTGAAAGCACGAGAAGGTTATTTTATTACGCTTATAAGCTGGCTATATTGCTCACTCATCGGTGCAATTCCAATATATTTCTGTGGTCAGAATTTCCCGCTTATAAGCTGCTTCTTCGAGTCTGTTGCAGGCTTTACTACAACAGGCTGCAGTGTTTTGGATGTAACGCTTGTGCCAAAATCTATACTCATGTGGCGTGCCATTTCTCATTGGCTTGGTGGAATGGGAATATTGGTACTGCTTATTGCAATCTTCCCTCTTTGGGGAATAAACAATAAATCTATTGCTCTTGCAGAAACACCTGGCACAAGTACATCTACTCTTGGTGCCAATTATTCCAACATTGGAAAATTCCTATATATGACCTACTTCATCATGTCAACAATGGAATTCTGTATCCTTGTGGCTGGACCGATGGATTGGTATAATGCAATTTTGACAACCTGCAGCAGTATCAGTACGGCAGGTCTGATAATTCTTCCGGAGTACGCATGGATGTATAAGCTAGAGTTTGTAAGGATGGTTGTGCTCATATTCACAATACTTTCAGCAATGAATTTTACCGTATACCTTCTTGTTGCAAGCAAAAAGTGGAAAGAAATACTAAAAAATATTGAACTTAGGGTTTTCTTCGGATTAATAATATCTTCAACGGTATTGATTTCATTATCATTAAAGTTTTCCGGAGGATATTCAAGCCTGTGGCAGGCATTCAAGGACAGCCTATGTCAGGTTGTTTCCTTTATTTCAACTTCAGGCTTCTATGTATGTGATTATACAACCTGGCCTTCATTTGCCATAACTATACTCATTCTGCTTCTTTTCATCGGAGGCTGCTCATACTCAACATCCGGTTCTTTAAAAGTATTTAGATTTTTGGTGCTATTTAAATTTATAAAGAGAGGTGTTTTGAGGCAGATCCATCCTAACATGGTAAAAGCGGTAATGCTGGACGATACTACACCTGTTTCGTCAAAAGTGGCATCTTCAATTTCAATGCATACACTGCTATATTTTCTGACATTGCTGTGTGGATGTGTCCTACTTTCCTTCAATAATTTCGATATGGAAACTACTTTCACAACTGCCATCGGTATTTTTTCAAACACAGGCATAGCTCTTGGAGAATCGGGCAGCTCTGGATATTTTGGAATGTTCAACCAGTTCTCACAGTTTGTTATGTCAATTCTCATGATTGCAGGAAGACTTGAAATGTATGCTTTGATTATTGTCTTTGCAAAATCCTTCTGGCAACCTGACAAGACAACGACAATATAAAATTATGATTAACACATGATTATTGGGACAGAATATATACTGTCCCTTTTATTTTGAATTATAAAGATGTGAGGAAAATATGCTTGTGAAAGAAATAATGTCAACTTCAATTCTTTGTTGCCGCCCGGATGATGACTTTGCTACCCTTCAAAATACTATGAAAGCTGAAGATATCGGAATTATTCCTGTATGTGACGTTCAAAAACATGTTCTTGGAATAATAACAGATAGAGATCTACTCTTGCGCCAGTCTGATGGAAAAAAGGCTGTTCAGTTGATGACCAGCCCCGTTGTTACCATCGATTCAAATGAGGATATTCATAAAGCCGCCCTTATTCTTTCAAAAAATAAAATAAGATGTCTTCCCGTTGTAGAAAGCGGAAAGCTTGTTGGAATGCTTACATTTAAAGAATTTGCTAAAAAGAAATATTTGTCTGCAGAAATAGGTCATATTATTTACAACATTTATAATAACTAGTCTTCTTGTATTTCACACTCTCCAAAAAACGAGGCCCTAATCAGGACCTCGTTTTAACTATTGATTTGTTTTATTGTTGTTGATGGGCTCATGATTTTTGGTGGTATTATCATTTAACATATTGTCACCGTTATCATCTACGTTATCTCCAGTATTATCCAGGTTGTCTGTGGCCTCATCAACACCATCTCTAACGTCGTCTTTTACATCATCTACACCATCTTCGATATTGTCCTCTACTCTATCTGCATCATTCTCGATAGTATTATTATCATTTCTATCGCTACATCCTGCAAATGCGAAGACCATTAAAAGTGCAAGCAATATAACACTAAATCTTTTTTTCATATACATAACTCCTTTCTAGTATCTCTATTTATTTTGGAGTTATTTTTTAAAAATATACATTTTAAAATGCATTACTCAGGTAGCTTCAATCCAATGGCATCACAAACAGGTAGAGAAAATACCATAGATTGTGCTTTTGATATTTTTCCTGCTTTATCCATTATGGTCTTCATAATTAGGGTTCTGTCCTCTGAAGGAGTTACCAGCAGGTGAATTTCTTTCTCTTTAGAAATGGAGAATCCCATGAATTTCTCAGTGTTTTCAGCACCTGTTCCTCTTGCTTTGATAACAGTTCCGCCCATGGCGCCTGCCGTTCTTGCGGCATCCATTACCAGATCCGAATATCCTTCATTAGCAATAACAATAATCAGCTCATAATCTGTCTTAATAGCCATATTCTCCCCACTCTCTTCTTTTTCATTATTATTAAAATTTACACTTTGCCCTTCAAGGAAATATTGAAGAGTGCTTCTTCCACCTACGCTGTTTAGCGGTACGGAAACAACTATTCCATTTCCCGGCAAATCTATATAGAGTTTTCTTTTTGCATTTTTAAACAGAGATAAAATACCTGATTCGGTTACAATTCCCATTATTACTGATTTTTCACTTGGACTAAGATAGAGGTAATCCAAAATTTCAGGAGGTGCAGTTCCTTCTCCCATAACAGTATAGGTGGTGACCACATTGTTTTCTTCAAACAACGCTAATGCTTTTTTACCGCGTTGCCTGTCTGTAATGGCAATCACAAGATATAATCTTTCCATAGACACACTCCTTAAACTTCAATAATATCTTCATCATTATAGTTGCTGATATTTTGCAGGAACAGCTCTCTTCCGGCCTCTTCCTTTTTGCTTCTGTATTTATGCACCACTCCAAGAAATTGAATTGTAATAAGCGGTGTCATGGCGACCATAGCAACCACTCCAAAGGCATCTGAAACAATTCTTTCTATTCCACCTATAGCTTCGCAAGCACCCATTGCAAAAGGAAGCAGAAATGTTGCGGTCATTGGTCCCGATGCAACACCGCCTGAATCAAAGGCAATAGCGGTAAATAGTTTTGGTGCAGCAAATGTTAAGAGCAATGCAACCGAATATCCCGGAATCAAAAACCACATTACAGATATTCCTGTTATTACTCTTATCATGGCCAATCCAAGGGAAAATGCAACTCCTATTGAAAGTGATAAAGACATGGCTTTTTCAGGGATGGATCCTGCAGTGATGTTTTCAACCTGCTTATTGAGAACGTGAACGGCCGGCTCTGCCATTACAATAAAGTATCCCATCAGCATGGCTATTGGAACAAGAATCCATGAATATTCAGCATTTCCAATGCACTTTCCCAAATAATTTCCCATAGGCATGAAGCCAACATTAACACCTGTCAGAAACAATACAAGTCCCATAAAAGTAAATACTAATCCTGCACTTATTCTTATAAGTGCACGCTTTCCAAGTTTTATTATTAGGACATTGAACAATAGGAAAAAAATGATTATTGGGCCTAAAGCCAGCAATACTTCGCCTGTATATTCAGGGAATGCCTTGAGAAAAAGATCAAAGCTGTCCTTTGAAGTTTCTGCTGTAGGAATCTGCACGGGCATATAGGTTCCTTCCGCCGGATAAACAAGTCCCAAAATCAAT
>CALZMV010000108.1 GCA_945788655.1 uncultured Clostridia bacterium
TGGCATCTGCAAGAATTGAATCCTTATCTCTGCCTCCGCATGTTTCTTCTCCATGCCCGATAAATATATACTTGCCAAGTTCAAGCTTTCTTGCCGCTTTTGCAAGAGAAGACTCACAAACGACCTGTGCTCTTGTCTTCGTAAGTTTTCCTTCTGAAACATCCGGCATACGCTTAAAGAGTTCTGCGCTTACAATTGCGTCAAAAAAAGCATCACCTAAAAATTCCAGTCTTTCGTTATCTTCATGCTTTGTGTTCTTTTCTCTATTGTAGGAACTATGAGTCAGAGCACGTTCAAGATAATACGGATTATTAAATTTATAACCGATTAATGATTCAAAGTTATTCATGATCGTTTAAAGTAATCTCCTCAATTTCAAGTACAGAGTTCTGTATTGTGTCTACAACTCCTTCTTCCACATATGGAATACCCTTTAGAATTGTATTTTTTACTGCATTTGCATTTGATGACCCATGCATTTTCACAATCGGACCCTTAACACCTAAAATAGGAGCTCCGCCATATTCGGAATAGTCAAATTCCTTCTTAAGTCCGCTGAGCTTGTCTATCAAAAGAGCTGCACCAAGCTTAGCCTTAACGCCCTCAGTGAATTTTCTCTTTATAACCTGGAGAATATTCCATGCAAGCCCTTCAGTAAGCTTTAAAATAATATTTCCTGTAAAACCGTCTGTAACGATTACATCACAAGCACCTTTTGGCACATCTCTTCCTTCAACATTGCCTACGAAATTAAGATGGCTCTGTTCAAGCATATCATATGCAGCCTTGGTTAGTGTGGACCCTTTAGCCGCTTCAGCGCCTACATTAACTAATCCTACCCTTGGGTTTTTTCTACCGATAACCTTCTCCATATATATGCTTCCCATCATACCGAACTCCAGCAGGTTATTAGGCTTACAGTCAGCATTGGCACCCGCATCAACAAGAAGTGAAGCTTCTGAACCTACGATAGGATAAATTGAAGCAAGAGCAGGTCTGTCAATACCCTGGATTCGTCCAAGAATGAACAGTCCACCTGCAAGAAGTGCGCCTGTACTTCCGGCAGAAATAAAAATGTCTCCTTCTCCGGATTTAACCATATTTATTCCCTTAACGATTGAGGAATCCTTCTTGGATCTGACAGCTCTAACGGGAGCATCGTCGTTTGAAATAACCTCAGTAGCATTGATTACTTCAATTTTTTGTTCATCATATTTATATTTTTTCAATTCGTCTAAAATAAGTTCTTCCTTACCAACAATAGTAATTGTATGTTCTATCTCTTTGGAAGCTAAAACTGCACCTTCTACAACACTTGCAGGAGCATTGTCGCCTCCCATACCATCAAGAATAATTCTCATAAAAATCTCCTTTCATATGGGCATAACCATAGATAATTTATCATACCATAAAACCTGCAAAAAATAAATATTTGTAATAAAAAAAGCTCGCAAAATGCGAGCTAAATAACTAGTCTGCTTTTAAGTGAATTTCTTTAAGAAATCTGTGCAGAGATTTCTTGTGATGGCATAGCTTTTCCTGACAGTTTTTGCAGGAAAGTGATTGATTGGTGTTTTCATAAAATCTTTCAGGATGTAGCCAAAGTGCCGCCTCCCAGGTTATTAAAAGCAGCACTGCAATTCCAAGCAGAGACCATGTATATTTATTCTTTACAAATATCAGTGGTGTAAACATCATTGCAAAATCCCAGTTGTATATTCTACAGCTGCCGCAGCATTTGTTTTTCATCATCCATTCCTGGAAAGGACAAAAGAACAATATACAAATCATGTCGCATACAGAATATGCCAGGGCAATGAGAATTAAAATACCTTCATCGATTATCCCCATAAAATGAAGACCAAAGATTACTCCGTTTAAAGCAAACCACGAAGCCAGCACTATCAGAATAGGATGCTTCGGCGCTTTGGGATTGGGAATATGTCTGAATTCATTCCCTGTAGGAATGTAATTCTTTTTGAATTGTTTCTGGCAGCCCATGCTTTCAAGTTTCGACGGAAAAAATCTGAATATCATTTCAACAATGAATATCCACCAGATTGCAACAAGCAAAACAGGCGGAAAATCAAGATGAAACAATGGATTAGGAATTCCCTTTATGCAATCCGCAACATATATATATGTTGCCGCCAGAAACAGGAAAGATCTAAAAACCAGCTTCCAGTAATGCAGTGTTGATATTAGCGATAACTTCTTATGTGCCATATTGTATCCTTCTTATTAGTCAGTTTATCAGTCCTATATTAGGTATTTTGTTGAAGCTAAATATTATATGCATAACATAGACGCACATCGGTTTCTTCATCGATTTCGTGGGTAAAAACAATAAACCATTGGTAACTTTTATCAAAGACGTATAGATCATCAGGGAGAATGTCATTTGAACCCAGATTAAATCCATCTTCCCACATCGTTATCTTGTTATCCCACTCGTATTCAATCATCTCTGCAAGCCAATCAGTATCTGCCATGGCAGCATAGCCTTTAATGTCATCCTCATATTCCTCAAGGGCACAGTTGTTAAAAGTATTGTTTCCTTCCCCCTCGGAGATAAACATCACAGGACCTTCCTGCTCACCCAGAAGCAAAAGTGCCTTTCTGAAGCTTACCTTCTTGGCTTCTGATTTAAAGCAGGACCACATATGCATTTCTTCTTTGAAATCGTCGGAGACATGAGCTTTCATAAATGATTTCCTTATCTCCATATTGTTTTCGAGTCTTTCGTATGTCATCTTATTCTCCAAATTTATCTTCAATATGTTTTCATTGAAAGGGGATACACCTCTAAAGTGTATCCCCTGAAAAAACTTATTTGAATTCTTCTCTTAATTCCTTAATAAGAGCATCAATTCTATGTACAACCTTGATAAAGTCGTCTTCCTTGTAACCTCTTGTAGTCATTGGAGCAGTGCCGATTCTGACTCCTGAAGTTTCTTTTGGTGTACGCTTTTCGCAAGGCACACAGTTCTTATTTAATGTGATACCAATCTTATCACATCTTTCCTGAAGAACTCTTCCGCTGAAAGGTTCATCGGAAAGGTCTAAAAGGATAAGGTGATTGTCAGTGCCCCCTGTTACAACCTTGTATCCAAGATTAATGAACTCATCAGAAAGAGCTTTGCAGTTCTTAACTACCTGCTTGATGTACTCTTTGTATTCAGGCTGCATAGCCTCTTCTGCACATACTGCCTTACCCGCAATGATATGCTCTAAAGGACCGCCCTGTGCATAAGGGAAAACTGCGCTGTCAACTTTCTTTGCAAGCTCTGGTTTGCAGAAAATCATTCCGCCTCTTGGACCTCTTAAAGTCTTGTGAGTTGTAGTTGTAATAATGTCTGCAAGACCAAATGGAGACGGGTGCTGACCACCTGCAATAAGACCTGCAATGTGAGCCATGTCAACCATAAAATATGCTCCAACTTCTTTAGCTATTTCTGCAAACGCTTCAAAATCGATTATTCTTGAATATGCAGAAGCACCTGTCATAATCAGCTTAGGCTTATGCTCATGTGCTTTTTGTCTCACGTCGTTCATGTCGATGTATCCTCTTTCATCTACATCATAGAACACCATGTTGTAAAGCTTGCCGCTGAAGTTTACTGATGAACCATGAGTTAAATGACCACCATTGTCTAAAGTCAATGATAGAATTGTATCTCCAGGGTTTAAGATAGCCTTATAACCTGCAAAATTTGCCTGAGAACCACTGTGAGGCTGTACATTAACATGGTAATCTGTATCAAATACCTTTCTCCATGCATCACATGCATATTCTTCAAGAATATCAACGAATTCTGTACCACCATAGTAACGGCTTGTGTTACCTGAAGTACGAACATCAGGATATCCTTCAGCATATTTCCAGCTTAAGCAGCTTCCGCATGCAGCCAGAACAGCTTCTGAACAGTAGTTTTCGGATGCGATTAGTTCAACATTGTTTTTCTGACGAAGGTATTCCTTCTCAATTAATTCGCCAACTTTAGGTGAAGTTTTCTTGATAAATTCAATGTTGTCAATGTTATAAGTGTTGTTGTCGTTTCCATTAATATCGAACATCTTTTTTCCCCCAACGTAAATTCAAAAATAATAATTAATTATATCATGCCTTTAATAACTATTCAAGTTTTAAGATTGAAACCTCATATGCTTTTCTGATTTCAACTTCACCATCTTCAATCTTTTTCTTATATTCTCTGCTCTGAATTCTGCCCTCTATGTATATCTTCATCCCCACTTCAAGCTGCTGTCCGTAATTTGCATTTCTCCCCCATGCAATACAAGGAATATAGTCGGACTTGTTATACATACGATTAACTGCAACCATAATATCGCAGATATCTCTTCCTAAAGGTGAAGTTCGCTTTATCGGAGGTTTGCAGAGATATCCCTCCAGATAAATATAGTTTTCGTAATATATGATATCGTTGTTTATTGAAATATCACGGGCAAAGATGACAATATTCAGCTTGTTTCTTCCATCTTTATTCTCGTTATATGTCCTTATCTGTCCTGTTATCTCTACAAAATCATCCACTTCCACAGTATAGTCGTAAAGAAGCCTTTCAGAAATCATAATATTGATTTCATCCACATAGCCGCTTCGCCGTTCGATACCTAATAAAAAGGTATAAAATGACTCTCCGAAGGTCCTGTGGCTATACTCCAGTGGACTGAGCACAACACCTGCCACAATAGCCTTGTTAGTCTCATAAATATCTTCGATAGTATTTTTCATATGGTCCCTCCCACAAAACTCACCTTTTATACAGTTTATTTGCAGGGAAGGAAAAAATACCAAATAAAAAAGATTCCGAAAGTTATTC
>CALZMV010000109.1 GCA_945788655.1 uncultured Clostridia bacterium
TCAACATATTCTAATACACCCTTCATGTATGTTTCTGAAGCTTCCTTCATCTTCGCACAGATTTCTTCATAAGTTGCAGGCTTTTCTAATACTACATTAAGGTCTATAACTGAAACATTTGAAGTAGGTACTCTGTATGAAATACCTGTCATTTTACCCTTTAATGAAGGAATTACAAGGCCCACAGCCTTAGCTGCACCTGTAGTTGACGGGATAACATTTCCAAATACACTTCTGCCTGTTCTCCAGTCCTTCATAGAACGAGCATCAACAACCTTCTGCTTAGCAGTTGCAGCATGAATTGTTGACATTAAGCCTTCCTTTATTCCCCAGTTATCTTCAATAACCTTTGCCATAGGAGCAAGGCAGTTAGTTGTACAGGAAGCATTTGAAACAACCTGCATATCAGTTGTATATTCCATATGGTTTACGCCGTATACGAAAGTTGGAGTTTCTTTGTCTTTTGCCGGTGCAGAAATGATAACCTTCTTTGCACCTGCTTTAATGTGATCCATTGCCTTTTCAGTTGTAACATAAGCACCTGTAGCTTCAACAACGTATTCAACACCTGCTTTTGCCCAAGGGATGTTAATAGCTTCAGATTCGCTGAAAACAGGAACTTTCTTACCATTGATAATAAGTCCTTCTTCATAACGACCTAATTCCTTTGGAAATCTGCCAAATGTTGAGTCATATCTAAGCTGGTATTCTAAGTACTCTAAATCTGCATTTCTTACATTGATTGCTGCAATTTCAATTTCAGGCATGTCCATTGCCGCACGAATTACAATTCTACCTATTCTGCCAAAACCACTGATACCTACTTTAATCGCCATTTTACTTCCTCCTCATCTCACGTTAATGACAATAATTTTTAAAATGTTTAATAATAAATTTTATTAGCTATATTAATATCTTCGTCTCTTAGATGAAGATAAAATATTCATTCCTTCTCTGTACTTTGCAACAGTACGACGTGAAATTTCTATTCCCTTTTCACTGAGTATTCCAACGATGTCCTGATCGCTATATGGTTTTGAAGTATCTTCATTATCTATTATTTCTTTAATGATAGTCTTGATGCTGTTTGAGGATACACCTTCTCCATCATTACCTGAAATACCGCTTGAAAAGAAATACTTGATTTCGAAAACTCCCCTAGGTGTCTGCATATACTTACCATTAACAGCTCTGCTGACAGTTGACTCGTGCATGCCGATTGAATCTGCAATCTGCTTAAGGGTTAATGTTTTCAAATACTTGGCGCCATTATCAAAGAAATCCTTCTGATGCTCAACAACAGCACATGCCACATTGTAGATTGTACGCTTACGTTGCTCAATACTTTTAATGAGCCATAAGGCTGAATTAAATTTGTCTGTCAAATATTTTGAAAGTTCTTCGTCGTTTTTTGATTCTCTCGAAAGAGATGAGTAGTATGGGCTTACAACGAGATGCGGCACACTTGAATCATTGTTCATAACCACATATTCATCATTTACCTTCTCTACAATAACATCCGGAATTATATATTTAACAGTTTCACCGTTGGAAAAGCTTCTTCCCGGTTTAGGCTCCAATGTGCGGATAAGGTCACAAATCATCTGAACCTGAGTGACAGGAATATTCAGTTTTTTTGCCACCTTATTAAGCTTATTGTCTCCTAAATCTTCCAAATGATTCAAGATTATGTACTCAATAACGTCATCTAGCAGCCCTTTTGCTGAAAGCTGTATAATCAGGCATTCCTTTAAGTCCCTTGCACCTACGCCCACAGGCTCAAAGGTTTGAATAACATCAAGTACTCTGCCGATGTCCTCAGGGTCAGCATCAAATGCCTGAGCAATCTGCTTACATGACAAAGTAAGGTAACCATTTTCATCAATCGCTTCAATGATGTACCTTCCGTATTTTAGATCTGCTCCCTTTAAACTGGAAAATGTCAGCTGAAGAAGAAGATAATCTTCTAAAGTCTCTTCTTTGCTGGTAAACTGCTCAAAGGAGTATTCCTCTTTATCTTTAGAATACATCCAGTCCTTAAATCCGGGATCTTCATAATCTTCTCGTATTTTCTCCTGCAATTCAGCAAGGCTTTCTTCTTTACTTTTATCAAATTCAAGAACAGGGTTATCAAGAAGCTCATCCTGTATAAAAGAATCCAGTTCCTGATTATTAAACTGCAAGATTCTTATCGCTTGAATCAATTCAGGAGTCATAGCTAACTTCTGCGTCTGTTCAATTGCCAATCCATAGCTAAGCTTCATAAAACACCTTGTTTTAACCTTTAAAAATCACATATTCATGCAAATATTATACCAAATAATATAACAAGTTTCAATGTTAATTTACAGATTAATACATGTTAATACATGCAAAAAGCGTGGCAGTATCTATTTCAAACCCGGGAAACCAAGCTGTCTGAGCGCCTCAAACAGAATGATGTTTGCTGAATTTGAAAGATTAAATGACCTTGTCCTTGTATCTTCACTCATTGGAATTCTAATCCCTGATTCCTGATGCTCCTCAACAAAATCTGCCGGCAGTCCCCTCGTTTCCCTACCGAATAATATAAAGTCACCGTCTCTGTATTCCACATCTGCGTACATATTTTTTGCCTTTGTTGTTGCAAGCCATAGTCTCCTGTCTCCATACTTTTCCATAAAAGCATCCAGGCTTTCATGTACCTCAAGATTTACATATGGCCAGTAATCAAGACCTGCCCTCTTAACCTGCTTGTCATCAATACTAAAGCCAAGGGGTTTAACTAAATGAAGATTAGTTCCTGTAGCCGCACAAGTTCTCGCTATGTTTCCTGTATTAGGTGGAATTTCGGGTTCCACAAAGACAATATTTATGCTCATTATTGTTCTCCTCATCAATTTTTTTGCAGTGCCTAATAAATAATATCAAAATTTCAAAAAAAATAAAGACAAAATTTGAAATCTAGTATATAATTTCTGCATTGCGACTATTTGGAGGTGTGCTTATGAAAACAGCAAAGATTGGATTACTGGGCTTTGGCAATGTTGGAGGAGGAACATATAAAATCCTTACTGACAACAAAGAATTAATTGAAAAAAGAATCGGAGTTTCTCCAGAAGTTGTTAAGATTCTTCAGAGAAATAAGAACAAAAAGCGTTTTGTAGACGCAGATGAAAAACTTCTGACAGAAGACCCGGATGAAATATTAAACAACGACGAAATTGATATCGTTGTTGAAATGCTTGGAGGAATAGAACCTGCTACTTCCTTTATGCTTCAGGCAATGGAAAACGGTAAACACGTTATAAGTGCCAACAAGGCAGCAATTGCAGCAAACTACGACAAACTTGTTAATACTGCAAAAAAGAATAATGTAGAATTCTTATTCGAAGCAAGTGTTGCCGGCGGCATTCCCGTTTTAACAGCAATTACCAATGCTCTTGCCGCAAACAACTACGTTGAAGTTATGGGTATCTTAAACGGTACCACAAACTATATCCTTACAAAGATGACAGAAGAAGGCCTTCCTTATGACGAAGTACTTAAGGATGCACAGGCAAAAGGCTTCGCAGAAGCTGACCCGACTGCTGATGTAGAGGGTATTGATGCAGCAAACAAGCTTTCCATTCTAATGGCACTTTGCTTTGACAAATATGTTGCACCTACTGACATACCTACTACAGGAATCACAAAGATTTCCGCAAATGATATAAAGGCAGCTGACGAAGCCGGCAAGAAGATTAAACTGATCGGTAAGGCTTCTATTGAAAATGGTGAAGTAACCTACAGCGTTCAGCCGGTTGAGCTTGATAAGACACACCCACTTGCAGGTGTAAGCAACGAATTCAACGCTGTTTACATTACCGGTGATATGGTTGGTGAGCTTATGTTCTACGGACGCGGCGCCGGTCCTCTTCCAACAGGAAGCGCTGTATGCGGAGACATCTTAAGCATAATGAAAAGAAAATTTTAATTAATTTTATATTATAAGGAGAACAACATGACTTTATTTAAACAGTGGACTGAGTTAATGGAGACTCAGACTGAAGAAACATTTGAAGAATTCTGGAAAGAATACAGCGGTGCTGAAACAAAGCTTTATAAGCACATCCTTGCTAACAAGGACACTCATATGGCAGGCACAGTTAAGGAATTAGCTGAAAAGTTTGAAGTAAGACCTGTAATTTTCATGGGATTCCTTGATGGCATCAACACAAGCCTTAACAAAGCTAACGATTTAGACAAAATCACTGAAGATACAGCTATCGACCTAGACATCGACTTTGAAAAGCTGTTCTTCAACATGTTAAAGGCTGATGCTGATTACCTTTACACTCTTGAGGAATGGGACGGAGTTCTTACTGAAGAAAAGATGACAGAAATTGTTAAGGACTTCAAACGCTCCAAGACAGTAGTTAAGGAAAAGGAACCTGGAAGAAACGACCCTTGTCCTTGCGGAAGCGGCAAGAAGTACAAAAAGTGCTGCGGCAGATAATTATCAAAATCACTCAAAAAGGGACCGAAACCGGTCCCTTTTCTAATGCGTTTTTATCGTTTTTTTCAGACGTGAATTTTACTATTCAGCAAACTGCCTTGCAACAGCAACGGCAATTGCGCACTCCATTCTCTTTCTGAAAAGCTCACAGCCGCTTTCATATACGCCCTTTATTGAGCCTGTTGCGTGGTATGCATTGGCAGCGCAACCGCCGGAGCAATAAAGTCTTGCCCAGCAATCACGGCATTCCTCTCTTGCGTATACATTGCATGACATGAACTCATCTTGAATTTCAGTGTTATCGACACCATTCCAGATATCCCCCAGCTTAAACTTCTCGTCTCCCACAAACTGGTGGCAA
>CALZMV010000110.1 GCA_945788655.1 uncultured Clostridia bacterium
CAGTCTCTCCATAGCTTCCTAAGATTACTGCCGGGTTCTGTGAAACCAGCTCATTTATTACCGTTTCTGCTACATGCATGTCAGCCTGATTATCTGCATAAATCAGTTCCACATCCTTGCCCAGCACCTGAGGATACATCTCTTTAGCAAGCTCAATACCTACCTTCTCTTCTTCTGCAAAACTCTTATACTCACCCGTAAGTGGTTCATAAACGCCAATCTTTATAGTCTTTGAAACACCATTCTGACCATTGTTGCTTGCACCATCAGAAAAGAACGCATTCCTGAAGTTATTAAAAGTCGTGCAGCCTGTCATCATGGACATCGCCATCACTATGCATAATATAACGCTAAGTTTCTTTTTCATGTAATCTCTCCAAATTATTTTTATATATTCTACCCTATTGCTATATTCTCTTTCATGTTAGTTATGTGTATTTTTGCTAAAATAATAAATGTGCATACATTAGAATTATACCTTTTATGCGGTTTGTGTGCAATGGGTTTTTAACAAAAAAGGTTCGAAGACAGCCACAAAAGATATGGTTATTTCCAATAAAATGTGATAAAATCTATTTATTAAAATTTTTGTTTATTTATAGGAGGATTATACTTATGAAATGGGTTTGCACAGTATGTGGTTATGTACATGAAGGTCCTGAAGCTCCAGAAGCTTGTCCAATCTGCAAGGTTCCTGCAGAAAAGTTCATGAAGCAGGGCGGAGAAATCGAATGGGCTGATCAGCACGTTGTAGGAGTTGCTAAGGGCGTTGATGAAGAAATCATCAAGGAACTTAGAGCAAACTTTGAAGGCGAATGTTCAGAAGTAGGCATGTACTTAGCAATGGCTAGAGTTGCTCACAGAGAAGGCTATCCTGAAATCGGTTTATATTGGGAAAAGGCTGCTTGGGAAGAAGCAGAACATGCAGCAAAATTTGCTGAATTATTAGGTGAAGTTGTAACTGACTCCACAAAGAAGAACTTAGAAATGAGAGTTGAAGCTGAAGCTGGTGCTTGCGCTGGTAAGAAGGCTCTTGCTACAATGGCTAAGCAGCAGAACTTAGATGCTATCCATGACACAGTTCATGAAATGGCTAAGGACGAAGCTAGACACGGCGCTGCATTTGCAGGTCTGTTAAAGAGATATTTCGGCTAATATTGGCTCTATTATATCAGCATTAAAGAGGGTGGAACGATGTTTCCCACCCTCTTTTTACATGTCTCAAATATTTTGAATTCCGGTTTAGAATGTCAATCTCATCTTATGCCAAACAACTCCGCCGTGGGTTGAGTCGGATATGCCTTCATCCACGAAGCCGAATTTAGCATAGTAATGAACAAGGTGGTCCTTGCATGTAAGTACAAGGCCCAGCTTTCCTGCAGCCTTTGTATCTGCGATAACCTGCTTCAATACTCTTTCTGCACAGCCCTGTTTTCTGTATTCAGGTATTGTATCAACTCCGAAAATCATCTGCCACTTGCCATCAGCTTTGTGCATATTGGCATCATCATACATTTCATCGCAAAGATCAGGCAAATCTGTTGCCATGCCGTTCACGAAGCCCACCATTTTGTCACCATCAAAAAGTACCCAAAAATAATCAGGGAATACTGTCAGTCTCTTTCTGATGGATTCAAGGGAAGCTGCCTCTGCAGGAGGGAAGCATTCTGCCTCTACCGCTGCTATAGTTTCCAAGTCTGCCAATGTCGCTTTTCTAATTTCCATAAATTTCTCCTCCTAAATATTTAAAATTGCTTCCTTAAGCTCATTTATATCTGTAATCTGATTTACCTTGCCGCGAAATGCTGCTGCACCGTGAACGCCCTTAAGATACCAGCCTACGTGTTTTCTCATTTCACGAACGGCTGCATATTCTCCTTTCAAATCACAAAGGTCATTAAGATGTCTTATCATCATTTCTATTTTATCTTCCTTGGTCGGTGGAGGTGGTAACTCTTCACCCTTCCAAGCTGCTATAACCTCTCTGAATATCCAAGGATTACCGAGAGCGCCTCGTCCTATCATTACAAAATCACAGCCTGTCTGATCCATCATGGCAAGGGCTGATTCTGCATCTACTACATCTCCGTTGCCAACTACCGGGATATCTACAGCACGTTTTACGGCAGCAATGTGGCTCCAGTCGGCTTTACCGTTGTAAAACTGCTCACGAGTTCGACCGTGGACTGTTATGGCAGAAGCTCCTGCAGCGGAAATTGCGTGGGCAACCTCAACTGCATTTATTGAGTTTTCATCCCATCCTATCCTTATTTTTACCGTAACAGGTTTAGAAGTGTTCTTTACGGTTGCTGATACTACATCATATATTAAATCCGGATTTTTTAGAAGGGCAGAACCCTCGCCGTTTTTTACTATTTTCGGCACCGGGCATCCCATATTGATATCTATAAGTGCTCCGGGAAGCTTTTCCAGTTCCCTTGCAGTAAATGCCATTACTTCAGGCTCATGTCCAAATATCTGAAAACCCACAGGACGCTCTTCTTCATATGTATGGAGCAGCTTTCCTGTATTTTTATCACCGTACCATAGGCCCTTTCCGCTTACCATCTCGCTGAAAACAAGTGCCGCTCCCTGCTCCTTGCAGAGCCTTCTTGTAGGAGCATCGGTTATGCCTGCCAGCGGGGCAAGAAAAAAGGGGTTATCCAGTGTTAGATCAGCTATTCGCAATTCCTTCATGGTCTCCCCTTTCATTTATTTATTTTAATGCTGTTTCGACTCTCTGAAGTGCCAGAGCTATTGTAAGCCCTGGAATTACACGATTACCTGTAATTTCGGCACCGAGAATCTCGTTGATTTTTTTAAGTCTGTACTGAACTGTATTGGTATGAATGCCCATAAATTCAGCTGTTTTACCGCTGTTTAGCCCTGCATCCAGAACAAAGGTTTCAAGAGTTTCAAGAAGCTGCCTTGACTTGTTGTCCCCTTCCTTACGGAAGCTTGCAAGAAGGTCGGTGTAATTCTTCTTAAGATATCCACCCTGATTCTGAAGGTTAACACAGCTTGCAACAAGGGCCAGCTCATACTTTGTGAACACTCTCTTGTATGGGAATATGTATCCTGCAAAAGCCCATGTTTCGTTAATCATTCTGAAACCGTCACCGGCACCCTCTATTCCGTCAAAGCCTGTGACATGATATATTCTCACATTTTTCTTTTCCTTAAGCTCATCAAAGAGCTTAATGCAAACGGCCTTTTCATCACCGTTTTCTTCGCTGTCATGCTCAGTTCCTTTTATTACAACACCATATACGTCATTATCTTCATTGATTTTCAGCACTTTTAGAAGTCCCTTCTCTTCATACCGGTCTATTACAGCTTCACAGCTTGCATCGTTGATGCCCCTGCCATAGAATACAGAAAGAATATCTTCTGACTTGAGCTCAATCTCATCTTTAAGAGAATACGCAAGGCTCTTGTTATCTCTAATTAGTGACTTAACGAATTCACTTTTAGCATCTCTTTCAGGAGTGAACTTCCACATGCCCATTGCAAGCTCAATGATTTCAGCAAGCTTAGTTATTTCTCCTGATGAATAGCTGTCTTCATTGTCGACAATGATCAGATAATATTTTTCACCTGCAATGCCTACAGAACCCCAGTAGGACTGTATTCCATCTATTTCAACAAGACTGTATACTTGGCTAAGGTTCATTGCAGTTTCTCTGCCGCGTCTTATTGCCGCATCGATAGTGGTTGTCTTTCTTGTCTCAATAACGAAAACAGGGTTGAATTCCTCGCTGAGCAGAACAACCTGAAAAGCGTTATTCAATGCGGCTTCCTTTAATGCCTGCTGGAAACTTGTATACTTCTCAAAGTTAAGCAGGTGGAAAATTGTGTTGTTGATTAACGCATTGTTAAAGTTGTTTCCGTATAGAACTTTTTCCATTATTTCCTCGATAATCGAGGCATAGGAAACATCCTTAGTCTCAGGCAGGAGAATAAAAGGCATTCCTACTTCTTCTGCAGTCGCAATAAGCTCATTATAGTTGTGGCTCTCACTTTTAGTATCTCTCTGCAGGAAAATGATTCCCGCAATCCCCTGCATTGCCAGCTCACGAATGGTTCTGCACTGGGAATTGACATCATCCTTCATTGCGGAAAATGTGGTAAGAACAAGTTCTTCCTTCTTCCCATTGCAAATTACAGCTTCACTAGCGGTGGAAGCATCCATAACGGATACGCTTCTGACACGATTGTTTAAGTTTCTTTCTCCTGCAACTACAATGCTCTGGTTAAAACTCTGCATTTGCAGACAGTCTTTAACAGTCACTTTCATCTTTTTCTACTTTCTCATCTAACTCTGTATTATCAACGTTTTCTTCTTTCGATTCAGCTTCATGCTCAACCACTGATTCAGAATCACCAGCCTCCGGCTCTGAATCCTCATCCTCAGGCTCAACAACAGGTTCAGAAGTCCCAGCCTCGGTCTCAGCTTCTGCGTCAGCAAGATAGTCAGTGTCAAACTGAGCAAGTTTTTCTTCCTCTTCCTTGCGCAGTCTTTCTGTTTCAGCTGCTTCTTCCTGGTCTCTTGCCTTCTTTTCTTCATCTTCAGCCTTAACCTTTTCGTAAAGTCCTTCAGCTGTGTATTCACCTGTAAACAGACTTTCGAACTGTTCTCCGTCAATAGTTTCCACAAGAAGAAGTGCTTCCGCAACTCTTGTAAGGATATCCATGTTGCCCTTGAGGAGTCTTTCTGCCTCTGCATAAGCTTCATCTATCAGGTTCTTAACTTCTTCATCTATTTCACGAGCCACGGCTTCAGAGTAATTCTTGTGGGCTGTAAAATCGTTTCCTA
>CALZMV010000111.1 GCA_945788655.1 uncultured Clostridia bacterium
TATATTCTGTACATGGAAAGCATGTTTTGCAGCCTCAGCTTATCGCCAATTAACTGTTTATATGTTGTAGTTTTGGTCTTTCCTTCTGCCTTGAGCTTTTCCATTTTGGATACAGTTGTTTCGTACTCCGTCTGAATTGCCTGGAGCATCTTTTCAAATTGTTCCTGTCGCTGAGTCATAGCATGCCTCCTGATTATCTTTTCTCTATTCAAAAAGCACTTCCTTAAATAAAAGAAGTGCTTTATTTTTTTATTCTCTATTTAAGTAGTCTTTCTTATACCAATGTATTTTATAGATTGTTTTTATAATACCATAAACCAGAGAGGCAGCGATTCCAAAAATGAATTTATCTTCTCTATTCAACAGATATAGTACAAGCAAGGTAACTAAGACTATTACGACTATTTCCAGAATATATTCAAACAAATGATCTTTGATATGCTTTCTCAGTTTGAATTCTCTTCTCTCTTCAGGGGTGAATTTGCTTTCCATAATAATAATTTCTCCTTTGATTCGGTTTCGGTATTTACTGCGGATTGCTAAATAATCTGCCTGAGCCAATCTTTAAACTCGTCGAGGACATGGGATGGACCTTTGATTTTCACCTTTGGACCTAGTCCAACAATCCATCCGAAGAACTGTCCACTGACAGCCACTTCGTGATTCACTGCAAAATGGTCATTATCGGTTTTCTGTATAATTACATCTGTGCCGAACCGGTCAAGAATTGCTCCAATCATGTTGTTTTCACATTCTAAAGTCACCTTTTCGTGCTTTCCGCCGTACATTCCGAAGGTGCTCTTGGCAAACTTGGCAAGATCGAACTTTTCAAAAGCCTCTTCTCCGGTTCTTTTATCCCCTGTTATGCTGATCTTTTGCATTTTATCGACGCGATAATGTTTAACTATCTCTGAGTTGTCATCATAACCCAGCATATAATAATTCTCATCATCCCATGTCAGAAGCCAGGGACTGATTACGAAAGGGCGTCCTTCGTTTCGTGGAACCAGTTCTTTATCTACATTCCACTTGTAGTATGTGAAGCTGATTTTCTGATTTGCCAGAATGGCTTCCTGAATTTTATCTACGTTATAGTAGATGCTCTCATTTTGGGTTTTTATTCTGTTGGCAATAAAAACCTGACGCTGCAGCTGCTTGGCTTCGTCGGCACTTGCAAGGCTCTCCAGCTTCTTTATGAGCTCGCGGGATTTTTTCTCTGTAATAAATTTCGAGGACTGGACTGCATCTACAAGGAGTTTCAGTTCTGTCAGTTCAAACTGCCTGCTGGCAAGATAATAGCCTGCAGGTCTTTCCTTTGTGTACAGGATGTCCATGCCCCACACCTTCAATGTTTCTATATCGTCATAGATGCTCTTTCGCTCTGCCTCTATGCCGTAGGACGACAGTATGCTCAGAAAATCCTTTACAGAGAGTCTGTGATTTTCATCGCTTTTTTCCATAAGGGCATCCATTATATATAATGTTCTTAACTTATTTGTAACGCTCTTGGCCATGCTGCAGTCTCCATTCACTCCACAAATTTATGTTACTCGATAGTAATATAACTTTCAGGTTCTGATATGGTTCCCCCATTAAGAATATAGGTTTTCCACTCATCTTTTACTCCGAGGTTTTCCTTTTCAAAGGAACAGTCCGATGTTTTAAGAAGCGAGGACATATGAGCCTCTGTATTAAGACAGGCTATACTGAATATCTCATCATCCTGAATTTCTCTTCCGTCTTTAAGGACCTCTACAAGTTTATAGCTTCCCTCCGACTCCTTCACTTCCATAAGAACACCGCTTGCAACAGGCAGTGAACCGCGGTTAAATGGCTTTAACCCACTTTTGGTACCTTCAACATATGCCCTGATTATTTCCTTGAGCTCTTCTCCGGTCACATTGCTCTTCCAAGCCTGAAGGGCATTTGGCATAATCAGGTTGGCAGCCATTTTCTGCGTATAATCCGCTTTGAGCACAGAACCTGTAAAACTGTCGCCGGCTGCTATAAGCACATCGCTGTCATAAATCTTTCTCAACGTATTGGCCATTGCCGAATATCCCTGACTGCCTCCATCTTGATGGAAAACACTCGAATATCCTTTGTTCTGAGAAAAGACAACTTCCTCAACCTTCTCATCCGCATGACAAAGCAGTTCATCAAAGGCCTTATATGCCTGCTGTGCGTTATACTCGCCTTTAATCATCTTTGAGACTACTTCTTTAGACGCGGCAAAAAAGTCATTTGAAGCAATTCTGATATACAGGCGGTTCTGGTCAATGAGGGGTTTGAGGTTATTTAGATATGGAGAAAGCTCAAGATCAACATCCTGACTGTAGGCGACAACATTTCCACCTTGTGAAAGAACATTCTGAGCCTCCTCAGAAAGCATCATGTTTAATATTCGCATTGCCTTGTCCTGGCGAGCCTTGTCTTTTGCAAGTTCCGCATTCAATGCAACCTGAAACTGTGGATAAGTAAGCAGCCACTGCTGCCCGTCTTGCCCAAAATACGGAATAAACTCTGCATCTATGCCCTTTTTCTGAAATTCTACTACTTCATTTCCTCCGGCACGGATTATTGCTGCCTTTCCCTCTATAAACATATTTATTACAGGTGTATAATCCAGTTCCAGATCCCCCGGCTGAATATTGGCATCTTCTATAAATTGCTCCATATTTTCAAAGACCTTTGGCCATATTTTATTATCAAGGCCTATGGTTTCGTCCATAGGATCCTCATAGCGGCTTCGCCACAGGCTTCCTTTCATGGATGAAATTTCAGATATGGAAAGACCCTGAAGTATTTCCATGCATGTATAGTCATAGGCAAAATCAGCAACGAAGCCTCTGATTCCCACTTTATCAAATTCCTTGCATGCATAAACAAGACTTTCGTAATCTGTTGGGACAGGTATATTGTACTGTTCAAACAGTTTTCTGTTCACAACCAGTCCGTCCACTTCACCGCAAAGAGGAAGCCAGTTAACTGTACCATCCGAATTTGTAAAGCTGTCAATATACGAATCATATACAGCACCTGAAGCATTGGTGATAGAAAGATCCATAAGCTGGTCTTTTAACTCCACGGCATCGTGCAGTGAAAAGCGTCTGCAGGTGATAATGTCCGGCAGAGAGCCATTCTCCTTCAAGAATTTGTAGAAGTCGAGATCGTTGTTTCCAACCACAAACTGAATATTGATATCCTCTAGCTGAGACTGGATATATGGAGCATATCTGTTGTAGAGAGCATTGCTCCACATGTAGACAGTAATGGTGTTTTCTTCTTCCCCTGTGTCATTTTTGACTGAACAGCCCGATAGCAATGATATTATCATAATGGCTGTCAGAAAAAGAGCTATGGGTTTTCTAATCCTTATAGTCTTCATCTTATCTCTTCCTTTCTTTAGGTCCGTTCCAAAAGGCTGCAATTATTGATGAATATCTAAATACTGTTTATTGATAACTTTTACTCCAAATATGTGATTTTTTTATATTATACCTTTTTTATATTATATCTTTTATGTGAGCGATAATCAATGTGCTAGTCTTTTTAGCATAAAAAAAATGACCCTCAGAGAGTCATTTTTTATTCTATAGCATGCAGATTCTTTAGGGAAATGTCCAATATGGGAGCTGAATGTGTCAGTGCTCCGCTGGAAATATAATCGACGCCAACTGCAGTCACACGGCTGATGTTTTCCTTTGTCACATTTCCTGAGCACTCTGTTTCAGCACGACCATCAATTATCTCAATAGCCTGTTTCATTTCCTCCGGTGTCATATTATCAAGCATAAGATTTTATCCCTGCCGTTCTTCAAAAAACTCGATTTCTTCCCCAAGTGGACCTATGCAAAATGCCACCCTTATAGGCAAAGGAGGCTCCGAATTTATCACGACATCCTTCGGTTCAGCAATAACCTTGTAGCCGGCCTCTCTGACCTTGTTAATGCAGCTTAAAGCATCATCTGTCGCAAATGCAAAATGCCGTATTACACCCTGATTTGGAGAATCCTGCCCATTAGCAAAGATTTCAATAATTCCACTTCCGGTATCGAACATAATGCCTTCTGCCCAGCATCTTGCAACCGGCAGCTGCAGAATATTCTCGTAAAAGTCGACAACCTTCTTAAATTCTTCCTGATTGCAGCACTTTAGGCTTATGTGGTGAATTCCCTTTATTAAGCTCATTTTTTCCTCCATGTGTGAATGTATTTTGCTGAACTACGTAATTATTAAACAAGCAATAGACCTGCGAAAAAGCACATCTGCGCAATTCCATTGATGGTCTGTTCCAGCCAGTTTACTTTTGGGTCGGAAGAGTCCATTTTGAAAGCAAAAACAGTCATCAATACCATTCCAAGAATGCCCGTTCCAAAGAAAATGCAGGCCGGAAAGCCAGTAAGTCCCGCCATAATAGCCGAAGCATTCAGCTTGCCCCGGTCAGCTATAAGCGCTATCAGTAATGTTAAAAATCCTACAGGCATTAGAATTCGCATCTGAACAAACATGGGCCAGATATTTCTTTTTGAAACTGCCACAACCAGTTTCCATAGAACCTTAACAACACCCGAAAACAGACAAATCAGTGAACCTGCTACAAACAGAGTACTCTCAAAAAGACTTCCGATCCTTATGGCAGAAAGGCCAAAGAATACAACAGGTATCATGTCGGCAATTGTCATAGAAACAGTAAAGCCTTCCGGGATTGTATCTTTTGTCATTTTATTTTTTGATTTTTTGTTCATTTTCTCATTACCTCTACTGGGTCAATTTTACCAAAGAGCAGTTATATGTGCAACTTAG
>CALZMV010000112.1 GCA_945788655.1 uncultured Clostridia bacterium
TCTGCAGCCAGTTGATTGCAGGGAAGTGTCTCTTGTATGCAAGGCTGGAGTCCAGACACCAGAATACCTTTACAATACGAAGTGTTGCCTGTGATACCGGTTCGGAAATATCTCCTCCCGGAGGGGATACAGCGCCGATGGCACTAAGTGCACCGAGTCTTCCTTCCTTACCTAATGAAATACATCTTCCTGCTCTTTCGTAGAACTGAGCAAGTCTTGATGCAAGGTAAGCAGGGTAACCTTCTTCACCCGGCATTTCTTCAAGACGACCGGACATTTCACGAAGAGCTTCTGCCCATCTTGATGTGGAGTCGGCCATAATAGCTACAGAATATCCCATATCTCTGAAGTATTCTGCAATAGTGATACCTGTATAGATAGATGCTTCTCTGGCAGCTACCGGCATATCTGATGTGTTGGCAATCAGAACAGTTCTCTTCATGATGGATTCACCTGTATTTGGGTCTTTCAGTTCAGGGAATTCCATTAGTACGTCTGTCATTTCGTTACCACGTTCACCGCAGCCGATATATACTACGATTTCTGCATCTGCCCACTTTGCAAGCTGATGCTGTACAACTGTCTTACCTGAACCGAATGGTCCCGGTACTGCTGCTACACCACCCTTTGCAATAGGGAATAATGTATCGATTACACGCTGTCCTGTAATTAATGGCATTTCAGGAACTAATTTTTCTTTGTATGGTCTGCCTCTTCTTACAGGCCATTTCTGCATTAATGAAAGCTCTTTTAGTTCGCCTTCTTCAGTTCTTACTGTACATACGGTTTCTTCTACAGTGAATTCGCCTTCTTCGATAGATTCAACCTTACCCTTGATTCCAACAGGAACCATGATGCGCTGTTCAACGATAACTGTTTCCTGAACAGTACCGATGATATCGCCTGCTTCAACTTCATCACCAACAGAAACCTTAGGAACAAATGCCCATTTTTTTGTTCTGGAAAGTGAAGGCACCTTGATACCTCTTGTGATATTTGATCCTGCCTGCTCTCTCATCGCTTCAAGAGGTCTCTGAATACCATCGTACATGGTTTCAATAAGGCCGGGACCAAGCTCTACAGAAAGGGGTGCTCCTGTTGAAACTACCGGAGCTCCAGGTCCAATACCTGCAGTTTCTTCATATACCTGAATGGAAGCGTTGTCGCCTCTCATTTCAATTATTTCACCAATCAGACCCTGTTCACCAACGTGTACTACGTCGAACATGTTGGCATCCTGCATACCTGATGCAACTACTAATGGACCTGATACTTTTACTACTTTTCCATGACTCATTTGTCTTATTCACCTCCAAATAGGATGTCCGCGCCAACGGCACGTTCTACAGACTTTTTAACTCCCTGCACCCCGATTCCAAGAGTTCCGTCTTTGCTTGGAACAGGAATAATTGCAGGCAGCTTCCGGTCTATATATTCAGATGCTTCCTCTGTCATATCCTGATACAGCTGCTCTGTAACATATATGATAGCGTAATCATCCTTAACTACCTTATTAAGTACTTTTTTTGCTTCCTCTGAGCTGTCACAAGGGAAAACATCCAAACCGACAGCCTTGAAGCCAAGAACACTTTCTCTATCTCCAATTACGCCAATCTTATACATAAGTTTCCCTCATTCTTTCTTCGATCACTTCAAAAGGAGTGCCCGCGATTTTGCCGTTTAGAATCATTCTTAGATTCTTAATTTCGCTTTCCTTTGCAATGAGATGCGCTGCTGCAGGCTCGATTCCAAAGGTTACGAATTTTGAATCCCTGATGTATTCAATTATCATGTTGTCGCAAAGCTTTTCCATCAGTGAAAAGCTGTTTTCATCTCTAGCAGCTGCAGCTCCCTTTTCCATAATCTGTTCAAAGCCATACGGCGCGAATCTGTCTGCAAGCTGCTGATAGTTTTCTTCATAGCCTGCTACAAAGACATCTTCTCTGATATTTCCTCCTTCGAGGAAAACCTTCTGGAAAAAGTTCCACGGCTTATTCATCTGCTTCAGTCTTACGAAAGTTGTAACATTGAGGATGTCTATCAGAAGCCTTACATATCCAAGGATAAAATCATTGCCGAAATCCTTTGCTCTTCTGTACATCTCACGGTAGCATGCCTTGTCCATGATGATATCAACTTCCTGAGGATCGCGTCCCTTGCCGAAAACTTCGATGGTTTCAGCTATGGCTTCCTTCATTTCTGTTGAAAGGAATACGAAGTTCCTGTCTTTTATCATTTCAACAAGACTTTCAGCTTCATAGATGCCGCCCTTTACAAGATAGCTTTCAGGGCTGATTCCTAAAAATTCCGCCTTTAGGATTGCCTTAGCGTTGTGATAATCCTTTGTAAGCTTTAGGAATTCCAGTTCATTCTTTTCAGGCAATGCGGAAAAAACAAATTCATATGCTTCTTCTTCAGCATTGTTTAATACCTTTACGAAATCTCTCGGATTTTCCAATGCCTTGCCGTCTCCGTAGCCATAGGCGGAAACGATGTTCATGGCTTCGCTTACATCTCTTGCTTCTGCAGCCTTCAGCAATTCAGCCTTTGGAAGGAAGTTGTTTTCGCTTGCTCTCATAAGTGAGGCGCAAAATATATATGAGTCTTCTCTGTATTTACTCATAAAACATTCTCCTTAATTTTCAGGCGGAAAAAGTATATTAGCAACTTCTCCTGTCAATTCATTTTTCTTTTCCTGAATTACTGACTCCACAGAGTTGTCAATGAAGACCTGACCCTTCTGAAGTACATATCCGCCTTTAAAATTTCTCGTTTCCGATGATAATTCAAACTTACCGCCGGTTGCTGCTGTAAGAGCTGACACAACCTTAGGACCTATGGTTTCTCTCTCTTCTTTATTGAAGATGAGGCTTCCTTCGGTAAATCCTGTATTTTTGCCTAAAGCTACTAAGAACTCAACATATTCGCCTTCAGGAAGGTTCAAAATATGAGTTACAGCATCGTCAAAGCATTTGATAATAAGCTGCTGCTTCTTAGCAAGGATTTTCTTCTTGCTGTCGATATCTGCAACAGACTTTCTTCTGCTTATTATCTTTTCTTTTTCTTCTCTAGCTCCATTTACAGCAACTTCAGTTTCAATCTTTATTCTTTCTTCCAATTCTCTCATGATTGCCTCGCACTTAACATTGGCAACATTGAGAATCTGTTCACACTCAGCAGCTGCTTCATCAACAATTGCTGTTGTAATCTTTTCAATACCCATAATTCATCCACCTTTCGGGACAATTAGATTGCGATTCTTAACCAGATAAGAACTGAAACTAATAGTGCGAAGATCGCATATGTTTCTACCATCGCTGTATAAATGATACCTTTAACCATCTGATCCGGTCTCTTTGCAGTTAACTGAAGAGCTGCAGCTGCTGCCTTACCCTGTGCAATACCTGACCAGATACCTACTAAACCGATTGGAATACCTGCCATTAGGAAATATGCGCCCTGAGCCATTGTTAATTCAACCATTGCGCCTCCTAAAAGACCTATCTTCTGCATAACAAGGAATGAAATAATCAAACCATAGATACCCTGAGTACCTGGAAGAGCCTGTAAAATAAGAGTCTTACCGAATTTCTTAGGGTCTTCTGCTAAAACTGCTGATGCAGCCTGTCCTGCGATACCAACACCCATAGCACTTCCAATACCTGCTAAAGCTGCGATTGCAGCACCTAATAGAGCTAATGTATTTCCATCAATCATATTCATTTTTTATTCCTCCTCTTGGTCAATTCTGATATATTTTGTTTTCTTGCGGAAAGGATTGAAAGGCTCACCGCCGTCTTCATAGAACTTTCCGAAGAATTCTACATACTGCAGTCTGCTGGCATGAATAAATGCCCCAAGTGCATTGATAGCAAGGTTAAGGGTGTGACCAGCTACAAATACCACAATAAGTATAATCAATCCTACTACTCCGCCGCCAAAGAGTGAACCCATTGTGTTTACTACCTGAGCGATTACTCCTGTGGCAAGGCCAAGTGCAAGAAGTCTCGCATAGGATAAAATGTCGGACATATAACTTGTAATATTGTACAGATTTCCAAGTCCGCCTGTAATCTTACCAAAGCCTTTGTTGTGTCTTCCACCTGTAAGCAGAAGTCCTGCCATTCCTATAATAGCCATGTACATTCCGACTTTAGTCAAGCCAGGCAGAATCATTCCTCCTGCAAGCCATCCGATAAGACCGATTATTGTCAGATACCAGAATCCTTCATCGCATATTGCATCAAACCATTTGCCTTCTCTTATTTGCATATATGCTTTAATTCCCATACCGATAAACAAGTGTACTACCCCTAGGGCAAGTGAGAAAATTAACAGCTTCATCGGGTCATCCAGCGGATTGAACCACAGTGGCTTGATTAATACTTCTTTGCCTAAGATAGTTCTCGCAAAGACCGGAACAAAATCACCGAACCAGCCTCCGAAGAGTGCTCCCCAGACCGTAGTAGAAATACCGCAGTAGAAGAACAGTTTTATCATCTTAAAGGTAGTTCCTTCTAAATTGAACTTCTTAAGAACGATAAAGCATGCCAGTGTCATAATGATTCCATAACCTGCATCACTTAGCATCATGCCGAAGAAGATTGCATAAAAGGCTGCATAGATGCTGGTAG
>CALZMV010000113.1 GCA_945788655.1 uncultured Clostridia bacterium
ATTTGCAAGGGTTGAAGGAATTCTCCCTGCTCCTGAATCAGGACATGCTATAAAGATTGCCCTGGATAAGGCAAAGAAATGTATTGAAACAGGCGAAGAAAAAACCATTCTTTTCGGCCTTACAGGAACAGGATACTTCGATATGTATGCATATGCCGCATACAACGACGGAACAATGTCTGACTACATTCCTACAGATGAGGAACTTGCTGTTAGCATCGGCAATATTCCCAAGTTATAATAAAACAGCGTGTTGCTAATAAGTCCAAAATATGAGTAATACTCGAAGCAGCAGCGGCAACATATGCGGAGTCTATGTGCCGCTGTTGCTTTTTGGTCGAAGGATGTAAAAATTAAACTTGATAATGCCATATGTCAATGTTAGAATGTAGTTGATATTGGGTATTTGTGCCCATAACATAATTTATTTTACTAATTAAATATTACTTATATCTTAAAAATCGACGGAGAGGAAGAGAAATGATCGAGATTAAGAACACTAACGTACTGAATTGGGTTAAAGAATGCGCAGAGCTAACAAATCCTGACGAAATCGTATGGATTGACGGCTCCGAAGAACAGCTGGAGGCATTGAGAAGCGAAGCTTGTGCAACAGGCGAAATGATTAAACTGAATCAAGAGAAGCTTCCGGGTTGCTACTACTACAGAACACATCCAAAGGATGTTGCAAGAGATGAAAAGAGAACAGTAATCTGTACAACAAGCCAGAAGGATGCAGGTCCAACAAACAACTGGGTTCAGAAGGATGAAATGTACGCAAAAATGCGTCCTTTATTCAAGGATTCCATGAAGGGTCGCACTATGTATGCCATCCCATTTTCAATGGGCGTTCCGGGCACTGAATTTGCAAAAATCGGTATCGAGCTTACTGACTCAATCTATGTAGTATTATCAATGCACATTATGACTCGCGTTGGAGATACCATCATTGAGCAGCTTAACAACGGTGCAGACTTCACCAGATGTCTTCACTCAAAGGCTCAGATTGACGCAGAGAACAAATACATTGCGCACTTCCCTGAAGATAACACAATCTGGAGTATTAACTCCGCTTACGGAGGCAACGTGCTTCTGGGCAAAAAGTGTTTTGCACTTCGTATCGGCTCATGGCTTGGTAAAAACGAAGGCTGGATGGCTGAACACATGCTTATCCTTTGCATTGAAAGCCCTACAGGCGAAAAGAAATACGTTACTGCAGCATTCCCAAGTGCATGCGGTAAAACTAACCTTGCAATGCTTATCCCACCTAAACACCTTCAGGAAAAGGGATACAAGGTTTACACAATCGGTGATGACATCGCTTGGCTTCGTGTTGGAGATGACGGCAGACTATATGCAGTTAACCCTGAAAACGGCTTCTTCGGCGTTGCACCCGGTACAAACAGCAAGAGCAACAACAATGCTCTAATGACAACAAAGAAGAATACTATCTACACTAACGTATGCAGAAACCTTGATGATAACACAGTTTGGTGGGAAGGTCTTGATCAGCCTGCTCCAATAAACGGCGAAGACTGGCATGGAAACCCTTGGAATGCTGAAACAGCAGAAGAAAAGGGTGCTCATCCAAACTCAAGATTTACTGCCCCTGCAGAGAACTGTCCATCAATTGCTGACGAGTTCTCAACCGGAGAAGGCGTTCCAATCAGCGCAATCATCTTCGGTGGACGTCGTTCAAAGGCTGAACCGCTAATCTGTCAGTCTCGCGACTGGGATCACGGCGTATTCATGGGTTCAAAGATGTCTTCACAGACAACTGCTGCTGCTAATGGTGCTGTAGGTGTTGTACGTTACGACCCTATGGCTATGCTTCCATTCTGTGGATATCACATGGCTGACTACTTCCAGCACTGGATCGATATGGGTAAGAAGATGACTAACCCTCCTAAGATCTTTAATGTTAACTGGTTCCGCAGAGACGAAGACGACAACTTTATCTGGCCTGGCTTCGGCGATAATATGCGTGCTCTTTTATGGGCTCTCGACCGCTGCGAAGGAAAGGCTGATGCAGTTGAAACTCCTCTTGGATTCGTTCCAACTAAGGAATCTTTAGACCTTGAAGGCTTAGATTTAACTGATGAACAGATTGAAGAAATCCTTACAGTTGATAAGGCAACATGGCAGAAGGAACTTGAAGGAATCAAGGAATGGTATGCTAAGTTCGATCACCTCCCTGTTGAGCTGACAGAAAGCTTGGCAAAGCTTGAAAATGATTTAAAATAAGATAATTGTTTATAATTAATGGTGGATGAATTCATCCACCATTTTTTTGTTTTTTGCCACAGCAATTTTTCACGTATTGACAAATACCCCATATAGGTATATGATTGCAACAGAAACTATACCCCCTATGGGTATATTAAAGGAGGCAAACTCAATGACATATGAAGAAATGTGCGGATGCTGCAGTAAAAAAACCGACCGTTCTGATGATGAACGAAAAAAGCTTATTCATCGGCTGAACAGAATTGAAGGACAAATACGCGGTATCCGTGGAATGATAGAAAACGATGCCTATTGTACAGATATTCTAATACAGTCCTCGGCCGCAAATGCTGCATTAAATGCTTTCAACAAAGAGCTGCTATCAAACCATATCAGAGGCTGTGTTGCAAGAGATATCAGAGAGGGTAAGGATGAAACCATAGATGAACTGTTATCCACCCTTCAAAAGCTTATGAAGTAAAAGGAGGTTATGCTTATCATTATGGAACAATATAAAGTAACAGGAATGAGCTGTGCTGCATGCTCTGCCCGTGTCGAGAAGGCCGTATCAGGTGTAAGCGGTGTTACCACCTGCGCCGTAAGCCTTTTGACTAATTCCATGGGCGTAGAAGGCACTGCCAGCTCCGATGAAATAATAGCTGCAGTACGCAGTGCAGGCTATGATGCTGAACTGAAAAGAGATGTCAAATCTCAAAAAACGGACCCTGCCTCTTACGAAGATGCCCTTGCAGACAAGGAAACTCCCCTCTTGAAGAAAAGACTTGTATCATCCCTTTTCTTCCTAATTGTACTAATGTATGTTTCCATGGGACATATGATGTGGGGTTGGCCTCTCCCATCATTTTTTGAAGGTAATCATATTGCAATGGGCCTGCTTCAGCTTTTACTGACAGTGGCTGTTATGATTATCAATCAGAAATTCTTTGTCAGCGGTTTCAAGAGTCTATGGCACCGCGCGCCAAACATGGATGCCTTGGTAGCACTGGGAGCTACAGCCGCCTTTGTTTACAGCACTTTTGCCCTCTTTGCCATGACAGATGCCCAGCTTAAAGGTGATACAGAGACTGTAGCATCCTATATGCACGATTTCTACTTTGAATCAGCGGCTATGATTCTTTCACTTATAACCCTTGGTAAAATGCTGGAAGCCCGCTCTAAGGGCAAGACTACCGATGCCCTGAAAGGACTCATGCAGCTGGCACCGAAAACTGCGTCACTAATTAGAGATGGCAAAGAAATAACAGTTCCCATCGATGAAGTCGTAAAAGGTGATATTTTTGTGGTGCGCCCGGGCGAAAGCATCCCCGTAGATGGAACTGTTTTAGACGGAAACAGTGCAGTAGATGAATCTTCCCTTACCGGAGAAAGCATACCTGTAGATAAAACAGCAGGAAGCTCCGTTTCTTCAGGCACCCTGAACCAGTCCGGCTTTATACGGTGCAAAGCAACGCGAGTTGGTGAAGATACCACCCTTTCACAGATTATACAGATGGTCAGCGATGCTGCTGCTACAAAAGCTCCTATCGCAAAGGTTGCCGATAAAGTATCCGGCATTTTCGTCCCTGCTGTAATTATCATAAGCCTGGCAACCGTTCTTGTGTGGCTAACTGCCGGTCAGCCAGTGGGATTTGCCTTGGCAAGAGGTATCTCAGTGCTGGTTATAAGCTGTCCTTGTGCCCTTGGCCTTGCCACACCTGTGGCTATAATGGTCGGAAGCGGTGTTGGAGCAAAGAACGGTATTCTCTTCAAAACTGCTGTTTCCTTAGAGAAGATGGGACAGGCAGAGATAGTGGTTCTTGATAAAACGGGGACAATTACTTTGGGAGAACCCTCTGTTACAGATATTCTTCCTGTCGAAGGTATGAGTAAAAACGAGCTATTATCGACAGCCTATGCTCTGGAGATAAAAAGTGAACATCCTCTGGCCCGTGCCATCAATCAGAAAGCCCAAGCAGAAGGCTTAAGAGCCTCTGAAATACAGCAGTTTAAAGCACTTTCCGGAAACGGGCTAACAGGAAACCTGGATAATTCCACATTAGCAGGCGGCAGCTACAATTTCATCAGCCGGCAGGTTCTTGTATCCGATGAAATGAGGGAAAAATCCGAAAAGCTTTCTGAAGGCGGAAAAACACCATTGTTTTTTGCACGTGATGGGAAGCTGTGTGGTATAATTGCAGTTGCAGATACTATCAAAGAAGATAGTCCTGAAGCCATAAAAGAAATGCAGAACATGGGAATTCATGTTGTCATGCTTACAGGTGATAATGAACGTACCGCAAAGGCAATTGGCGCTAATGCGGGCGTTGATGAAGTAATCGCAGGGGTATTGCCTGATGGCAAGGAATCAGTAATCCGCAAACTGCAACGAAAGGGCAAGGTTATTA
>CALZMV010000114.1 GCA_945788655.1 uncultured Clostridia bacterium
TTCATATTTGGGAAACGGAAGTGGAGATATCGCCATTGCATTTACAACAGCTAATAAGATGCCTCATTATGGAGATTCTTCCGTGGTAGAAATTAAGATGATAAATGACAGAGTAATAGACAAGGTGTTCCAGGCTACGGCTGAAGCCGTTGAGGAAGCGGTATACAGTTCTCTTGACCATGCCCATACGGTAACAGGTATCAGAGGCAAGAAAGTGTATGCTTTATCAGAGGTTCTCTAATTTCTAAAAAATTACTTATACACAAAAGACAGGAGCCATATCGTAACGGTATGGCTCCTGTCTTTTGTGATTATGAATTATTTTGTATTGAACAGTAATGCATTGTTTTCTGTATTCATTGTGCACATAGCGCCCATTGGAAGTGTAATCATAGGGAAGCCGTGGCCTGATTGAATGTTACTTACTATTGGGATGTTCAGGTCTTCTGTTGCATCGAGAATAACCTGATTTATATCATAGTCTTCCAAGTCGTTTCTGCAGTCGGTAAACTGACCTACGATGATGCCTTTTACCTGATTAAGAAGACCTGAGTTTTTTAGCTGAAAAACATGCCTGTCCAGATTGCCGATATGAGCCTGCAAATCCTCTAAAAACAGTATTTTATCTTTTGTATCTATCTGATAAGGTGTTCCGATTGATGCGCATACAACTGTAAGATTTCCACCTGTAAGACGGCCTTCAGCAATGCCTTCTCTTAGAGTTCTGATAGGGAAACCCATAGGAGGGACATAACTATAGTATTCATCTGCGTTCAAGCATGAAAAAAGTGCAAGCTTTGTCTCGGAATCGCAGTGATCCACAAGGTTTGAGGAGGCCATCGGACCATGAAATGTGATGAGGTCGCATTTCTGGTTGAACAGCAGGTGAAAGCTTGTTATATCGCTGTAGCCGACAAATATTTTTGGATTTGCCCGGATGATATCTAAATCAAGGTAAGGAATTACCCTGTTTCCGCCGTCACCGCCTCTTACGCAGAATATTGCATCTATCTCGGGATCTGCAAACATTTCGTTAATCCAGCGAGCTCTTTCTTTTTCATCTCCTGCCATATAGCCGCCCTTATCAGCACAAATGTTGTCAGACAGCTTTATTGAAAAACCCATGCTTTTCAGTGCTTTTTTACAAGAGTCAAGTCTTTCTTGGGATATTGCAGAGCTTGGGCTGACCAGGCCTATTACAGCGCCTGCATTTATTTTTTTAGGGTAGATCATAAGCTAACCTCTCAATTCTTTTATTCTTGCGGATCCTTCCTCTGTAATTCGGGTTCCATATCGTCCTTTTCCGATAATTATATATCCGCTTTTCTCTAAATCGCTCAGCATAGAACGCAGTTTAACGTCACTTAATGAAATGCCTTTTTGATTCAGCTGCTGCAGAAGAGATGTCCTTCCTATGCCATGAGAGACAGAAGTATTTGATGATATTATCTGGAGGATAACTTTTTCTAGAGTACAAGCTCGTCTTCCGGTTGCTCCATCGTATTGCTTGCTGACAATGTGTGGAGGCAGCTGTGACAATGTCTTGTAGTATATTGCTGCATTTTCTACCTCGCGGACATTTCCGGGCCAGTCGTATTCCAACAGGCATTGGCGTTCTTCCTCTGTGACATTTTTTGCATCTTTGCCTAGAAAATGGTTGAAAAGATCGGATAAATCCCCTTTTCTCTTGCGCAGCGGCGGTATTTCAATAGGTAGCACATTGAGTCTGAAGAAAAGATCTGCGCGGAAGTCACCACTCTGAATGGCAGCCTCCAAGTCTCTGTTTGTAGCCGTAATGAGACGAATATCAATATCAATGATTCTATCACTTCCCACACGCATAATCTGTCGTTCCTGAATTGTACGAAGAAGTCTGGACTGAAGGTTATGGGAGATGGAACCTATTTCATCTAGGAATATTGTTCCGTGGTTTGCTTCCTCGAAGAGTCCTACTTTTCCTTTTGAATGTGCACCTGTAAAAGCGCCTTTTTCATAGCCGAAAAGCTCACTTTCAAGCAGCGATTCAGGGAGTGCAGCGCAGTTAATGGCAACGAAAGGATATTTGCTTCGATGGGAAGCGTTATGTATCGATTGAGCGATAAGTTCTTTACCTGTACCGCTTTCACCTCTGATAAGGACGGTGTGATCGGTAAGGGCAATCTGACGTGCTCTGAGAATGACGTCATCCATCTCTTTTGATTTATGAACTATATCCTTGAAGTTGTGCTTTGCAACAAATCCCTTTTCTCGAAGGTGTTTATCCGATGCGCTGAATTCAGCCATATTCTGCAAAGTAATATAATATCCTGCAGTTTCGTTGAGAAGGGTAAGATCATATTTGTCATATTTGTACCATTCTCCCGATATTTCAATTTTTTCGTGATTTATATCGTTTGATGACAGAATTTCTGCCGGGATATAATCAGTCAGTTTCAAGCTATCTGTATCTGTTGTGTTAAAAATGTTTAAGACTTTATCATTTACAAATATCACATCATAGTGTTTGCTGACAAGAATAATGCCCATTTTTACAGTATCGATGATGCGGTTGATCATCTCACTCTTCAGGTACCCGTTAATATAGTTGGTGTTAAACTCGGCGTTAGGTTCAACTACAGAATAGACGTGACGGAACAGGTTGCGGTTAACTGCAGGAACGTCCAGTTTAAGTATTTTCATAAGCTTAAACATTGTTTCAAAGCTTACTTTTCTATAGCCGATATCGATTATCTTTTTTATATGTTTTGGAACCAGATGAGATTCGGAAGGGGTAATAGCAATCTCAATGTGATCATACAGACCTGTCTGCAAAAGTGTTTCATCATAAGGTACCAGATTGATGTGTCCTATTCCTACTTCGTAAAAGGACTGGGTAGTGGCAAAAGCGGTTTCGTAGCTGTCATTTACTACCAGAACAGTAGTACCTGCCGGAATTGAAGACAGTGTGTTCAGACTGTCTTTATCAGGGCTTCGTGTTATTCTTATTGCCTTAGAAAAATCTGATACGTGATTCTTAATGTTCTGCATAGCATCATTAGGAGATACCAGAAAGGCATCAGCATCCAGCATGGTGTCAGAGTGAATTTCTGACAGGAAGAAGATGGATAAGTCAATATAATCCTCAAAAACTTCCTTGATGTTATCGTGTATGAATGAAATTGCACTTTCGTTATCAGGATCGTTGAAAAACAGTATTACTTTTTTCATATTAATACCTCCCAGTTTATACTATGATAAAGTATAACATGAAACATTAAGATTAAATAGGATTATTTGAGCTTTTTGCCGGAAAAAAGCACCACTTTTTCTGCCAAAACACTCATTGGATCGATATAAAAATCATCAAGATTATTATCTTCTTTAATGACTGATAATTCCGTGCAAGCCATAATAGCACAGTCGCAGTTGTTTTCTTTGACGTATTTTTCTAAACCTATCCATTTTTCTTCATCCCAGGGCAAACCCTTCTTGATACGATCATATATCTGATACATTACGATTTTTTGCATTTCTTCTGATGGCGTAAATGGGATTAAATCGTATTTTTCAAGTCTTTTCTGATAAAGTTCTGTCTGTATAGTTCCATCGGTTGCCAGTATTGCAACCTTGCCTCCGGGATAGTTGCGTGCAATTTGAGCAGAGGTTTCTTCTATCATGTGTATGATGGGAATGCCTATTTTGTCTTTAAGTCTGTCAGCAAAGAAGTGAGCGGTATTGCAAGTTATGGCGATTGCTTCACAGCCTCCTTTCTCGAGCAGGCGAAAATCTGCCAGCATCTTATCATCCACTTTTTCGTAATCGCGTGCCAATATAGCCTTTGTTCTGTCAGGCATGGAAGAGTCGTTAAGAATAAGCATTCTAACGTGCTCCTGATCGCATTGAGCTTCGGTTCTGTCTATAACCATTTTATAAAAGAGCTGGGATGCCATGGAACCCATGCCGCCTAAAACACCTATAAGTTTGTCCATATCTTTCTCCTTGTTCCGGTTTTGTTTTATAACTTTGTTTTATAACATAGAATGTTCGCAAAATTTATGCCACGCGCTGCATGGCATGTAGATTGCGTAGTTTATTGTTATCATATAAATGAAAGGAAATATTGATATGAAATCTTTTGAAAAAACTTTAAAAAGTGTTATATGCATAGCGATTGCTGTTGTAGTTTCCTTGACGATGCTCGGAGATACTGCATTTGCAGCAGATGCTAAGGATGATATTACTCCCTTGTCTAAGGCGGCGATTCTGTATGAAGAGACCAGTGATACGGTAATATATGAAAAAAACAAAGACATGCCATTGCCTCCTGCGAGTATGACAAAGGTTATGACAGCGATTATCGTTCTTGAAGATAACCCTGAGCTTGAAGGGACTCTTACCGTAGATCCCAGAGCTCTTAAAAGATTTTACTGCAGCTGGAAAGACCAGGAGAAGCATTTAGAAGCTGAAGAGGAAATATCCTGCTATGAATGTATGAAATTTATGCTCCTGTTTTCCGCTAATGAGGCGACTAATGCTTTCGCTTTTAGCATGTATGATGATTATGGTGATTTTGTAGACAGAATGAATGAAAAAGCGAAGGAGCTGGGCTGCAAGAATACACAGTTTGTAGATACC
>CALZMV010000115.1 GCA_945788655.1 uncultured Clostridia bacterium
GATAAATTAAAAGAAGCATTTGATAGAATAGAAAAAATAGAATTATAACAACCCCCTTTATACTTTTAGGGATTATTCTTAAATTTTAAGAATAATTCCTATTTTTTTATTGACATTTAAATAAACTAGGTGTATCTTTATATTGAAAATAGGAAATATACCTTGTAAATGAGGTGATGATGGGTGACTAAACAGAAAAAATTAATATTGCAAATTATTGAAAAATCCCATGTACATCCAACTGCTGAGGATATTTTCAAAGAGGCAAGGCAGCACATGCCTAAGATTGCTTTAGGAACTGTTTATAGAAATCTCAATTCACTTGTAGAAGATGGGCTGGTTAGAAGAGTAACTACTTCAGGGGTACCCGATAGGTTTGACCAGGTTAAGGTAAAGCATGATCATATGGTTTGCAGAAGTTGCGGTCAAATTAAGGATGTAGAGACCGATGGTATCTTGGCCCAATTAAAATCTTTGACAGGAGAAGATATTATATCCTATGAATTAAATGCATATTATTTATGCGAAGCTTGTAAAAGCAAGGAGGTTAATGTAAATGAATAGTCAGGCAATGTTTAAAATCAGCTACGGGCTCTATGTATTAACTGCGAAGGATGGAGATAAGGATAACGGTTGTATTGTTAATACACTTTCTCAGGTTACTTCAACTCCTAATGCCGTTTCAATTACGGTAAATAAGCAGAACCATACTCACGATATGATTTTAAAGACAGGTAAATTCAATGTATCAATGCTATCAACTGCAAGCAGCTTTGAAATTTTTAAGCGCTTTGGATTCCAGAGTGGCAGAGATGCTGACAAATTTGAAGGCTATGACAAGGTGGCAAGAAGTGAAAATGGCATTCTGTACATTACAGAGGCAACAAATGCCTATATAAGCGCAGAAGTTTTCCAGAGTGTAGATTTGGGAACTCATACCATTTTCTTTGCTAAGGTAACTGATATGGATGTACTTTCTGAAGAAGATTCTCTGACTTATGATTACTACCATAAGAATGTCAAACCGCAGCCTGAGGCACCTAAGAAGAGTGGATGGCGCTGCAAGATATGCGGCTACGTATATGAAGGAGAAGAACTTCCTGAAGGATATGTTTGCCCATTATGTAAACATGGGGCAGAAGATTTCGAAAAAGTTGACGTTTAATTTTAAATAATAAGCATAAATTATATAATAAAAATAAGGAGGACAAAAAATGAAAGAATTAAAAGGAACAAAAACAGAGGCTAACTTAAGAACAGCATTTGCCGGTGAATCTCAGGCAAGAAACAAATACACTTATTTTGCAAGTGTAGCAAAGAAGGAAGGTTATGAACAGATTTCAGCTATTTTCCAGAAAACTGCTGACAATGAAAAGGAACATGCAAAGATGTGGTTCAAAGCCCTTGGCGAATTAGGAACTACTGAACAGAACTTACTTGCAGCTGCAGAAGGTGAAAACTATGAATGGACTGACATGTATGCTCAGTTCGCTCAGGAAGCTAGAGAAGAAGGTTTCGATGTATTAGCATTCCAGTTTGAAGAAGTTGCTAAGATTGAAAAGGCTCATGAAGAAAGATACAGAGCTCTTCTTAACAATGTAGAAATGCAGAAGGTATTCGAAAAGGCTGAAGAAACAATGTGGGAATGCAGAAACTGCGGTCACCTTGTAATCGGCAAGAAGGCTCCTGGTGTTTGCCCAGTATGCGCTCACCCTCAGAGCTACTTCGAAGTAAGATGTGAAAACTACTAAACCACACGGATTACAAAATAATATCCATTAAACACAAAAAAGGTCTCAAGAAATTGGGGCCTTTCTTGACAATTACCGTCAAAACATTGTAAACTAAAATCTATAGACAAAATGGGAGGTACGTAGATGAGATACGAAAGCACGAGAGGAAGCAAGATTTTTCAGAGCAGCACAAAGGCTATAATCAGAGGTATAGCAGAGGATAAGGGGCTTTATGTACCTGAAGAAATTCCGGCACTTCCGCTTTCAATTGAAGAAATGAAGGGAATGACTTACCAGCAGATTGCCTATAAGGTTTTACATACATATTTTGATGAGTTTTCCGATGAAGAAATGGCATATTGCATCGATGGTGCATATGACAGCAAGTTTGAGGCAGCAGAAGTTGCACCTATGAAGAAAGCAGGCGGCGCATACTTTTTGGAACTTTACCACGGAAAGACTGCGGCATTTAAGGATATGGCGCTATCAATACTTCCATATCTGATGACAACTTCCTGCAAAAAAGAAGGGGAAACAGACAAAATCTGCATTTTAACCGCAACATCAGGCGATACAGGCAAGGCCGCTCTTGAGGGTTTTGCAGGTGTTGAAGGCACTGAAATAATTGTTTTTTACCCTGAAAACGGTGTTAGCCAGGTGCAGGAGAGACAGATGGTTTCCCAGGCTGAGCCTAACACACATGTTTTTGCAATAAAAGGTAACTTTGATGACGCTCAAACAGGAGTCAAGAAGATTTTTGCCGATGATGAAATGAAAGCAAAGCTGGCTGACAAGGGCATTAAGCTTTCCTCAGCTAACTCAATCAATATTGGCAGACTGGTTCCACAGGTAGCATATTACGTATACAGCTATGTTAAGCTGGTAGAAATGGGAGCATTAAAGAATGGTGAACCTATGAATGTTGTAGTTCCAACAGGAAACTTCGGAAACATTCTGGCAGCCTACATGGCAGGCAAAATGGGAGTTCCGGTTGGTAAGCTTATTTGTGCATCTAATGAAAACAAGGTGCTTACAGACTTTATCCGTACAGGTGTGTACGATGCAAGAAGAGATTTCCACCTGACAAATTCTCCTTCAATGGATATCCTCATTTCAAGCAATCTGGAGAGACTTATCTATCTGCTGGCAGAAAGAGATGGAGAAGCTGTTAGTCGGTGGATGACCGCTCTCGATCAGGAAAAGGTTTATGAAGTTTCAGATTCTGTCAAGGAAGGATTAAAGAACTTCTATGGCGGCTTCTGCACAGAAGAGGAAACTCTTGATGCTATTGGCAAGATGTGGTCTGATGAAAAGTATCTCATGGACACACATACCGCTGTTGCATATAAGGTTTACAAGGATTATGTGGCAGAAACAGGAGACGAAACTCCAACTGTAATCGCCTCAACAGCTTCTGCATATAAGTTTGCAGAAAGCGTTGCAAAGGGAATCGGTCTTGACGAAACCAAGGTGAAGATTCTTGCAGGGGTGACAGATAAAGCTACAGGATTTGATTACGTTAAGGCGCTTGCTAAGGAAACCGGCGTGAAAGTTCCTCTTGGCTTAAAGGATCTTGAATTAAAGCCTGTTGTTCACAATAACGTATGTGAGAAGGCAGAAATGCCTGAGGTTGTACTAGGTGCATTAAAATAGAGAGAAAAATGGCAAACTGTAAAGAGAAAATGCAAATTGAAAAATGTCTGGAAATACTGCTTGATAATGTGAACACTAAAAAAGACATAGAAGAAGTTGCATTGATGGATGCTGTTGGACGAGTATTAGGTAGGGACATTGTAGCGGATACAAATGTCCCTTCTTTTGCAAAATCCGCCATGGATGGCTATGCGGTTGTCTCATCTGATGTTGCTTCAGCTTCAGCAGCCAGCCCTGTAAGCTTGCAGGTCATAGGTGAACTTTGCGCAGGCGAATACAAAGAGTTTGATTGCAGCAAGGCACATGACGGAGAAGCTGCCGCCACAGGTAAAGCTCTGCGAGTTATGACGGGCGCAGTGGTTCCTGAGGGATTTGACGCAGTAGTAAGACAAGAAGACACTGATTTCGGAATGGATTTCGTTTCAATCAGAAGCGGTGTGGAGAAATATCAAAACTATTGCCCTGTAGGTGAAGACATCAAAAAAGGAACAGTCGTCCTAGAGAAAGGAACGGCTATTTTACCTGTTCATGTAGGAATTCTAGCAAGTCTCGGAATAGATAAGGTGCCGGTGAAGGCTCCATTAAAGGTGGCTATTATCTCCACAGGAGATGAAATTGTATTACCCGGGGAAAGGCTTGAAAAAGGTAAAATTTACGGAAGCATAGCTTTCATGCTTGGTGCGGCTATAAGAAAGGAAGGTCTCGAGGTGGTTTCCATGGAGCTGTGCAGAGACCATGTAAAACAGGCTGTAAGCCTTCTGGATGAAGCAGTTAAGGCTGCAGATGTGATTATAACAACAGGTGCACTTTCTGTGGGCAAGAAGGATTTTATGCCTGAGGCACTTAAGACAGCAGGGGCTGAGACACTTTTTAGAAATGCCGATATACAGCCGGGAACACCGACCATGGCAAGTTTATTGTGCGGTAAGCCTGTATTAAGCCTCTCCGGCAACCCTTATGCGGCACTTGCGAATTTTGAAATATATTTCTGGGACCTTGCTGCGAAGCTTATGGGTAGCGATAACCTGAGGCCAAGGATTGAAACCCTTCCAATGGCAGAGGACTACAGTAAGAAGAACAAAAGCAGGAGACTGGTGCGGGCCTTTGCCAAGGAAGGCAAGGTATATCTTCCTGCAAAGGAGCATCAGGCATCACTGATATACAATCTGACTAAATGTAACTGCCTCATTGAGTTTGAAGCAGGAAAAACCGTTTCCAAAGGTGTC
>CALZMV010000116.1 GCA_945788655.1 uncultured Clostridia bacterium
ATATTTACCGGGTTAAGGTATTTAGTAGGAGGACAATTATGTCAAATTGTGCAATAGTAGGAATAAATTGGGGAGATGAAGGCAAGGGCCGCATGGTAGATCTCCTTACAGAAGAATACGATGTCGTTATCAGATTTCAGGGAGGCGGCAATGCAGGTCATACTGTAATCAACGAATATGGCAAGTTTGCACTTCATCTGCTACCTTCAGGGATTTTCAGAAAGGGCGTCGTCAATATTTTAGGAAACGGTGTGGCATTGGATCCGGAAAATCTGTGGAAAGAAATGCAGGAGGTAATGAATAAGGGAGTTTCTCTTACACCGGATAACCTGAAGATAAGCGATAGAGCATCCATCCTTATGCCATGGCACAGATTGCTGGATGAGCTGGAAGAACAGAGACTTAAGGATAAAAAATACGGTTCCACAAAGCAGGGAATAGCACCGTTCTATTCTGACAAATACCAAAAGAAGACTATACTTGCAGGAGATTTATTCTATCCTGATAAGCTAAAGGAACACCTCAAGGATCTGATGGAGTGGAAGAACCTCACAATAACAAAGGTTTATGGGCATGAGGGCTACACAATGAAGCAGCTTGAACAGTGGATAGAGGAATATTGTGAAAATATCAAGCCATTTATCTGTGACACAAGCCGGTTCTTGAGGGAAGCTCAGGAAAAAGGTAAAAAGCTTCTCTTTGAAGCACAGCTTGGTTCCCTTAGAGATCTGGATTTTGGTATTTACCCATATACCACATCTTCAAATACCACAGCTGCCTTTGCTCCAGTAGGAGCAGGCATTCCTTCCGCAAAGATAGACAACATAGTGGGCGTTGTAAAAGCCTATTCCACATGTGTAGGAGAAGGTCCTTTCGTATGTGAAATGTTTGGTGATGCGGCAGAAGAATTGCGTAAAGAAGGCTTTGAATATGGAGCAAAAACAGGAAGACCAAGAAGAGTGGGTCCGATAGACCTTGTTGCAACCAAATACGGAGTTGAAGTTCAGGCAGCCACAGAAATCGCTCTAACAAAGCTAGATGTGCTTAGCTACATGGATAAAATTCCTGTATGCACACACTACGTTGTAGATGGGGAATTGACAGACAGATTCCCGTTCCCGATGGCGCTTGAAGATGCAGAGCCGGTTGTGGACTATATGCCGGGATGGAAAACAGATATTTCAAATGTCAGACATTGGAATAAATTGCCAGACGAAGCAAAAGAATATGTTAAATTTGTAGAAAAGAGCATAGGCTGTCCGATTACATACATCTCAGTTGGACCGGAAAGGGATAGCATAATTTATAGAAATGAGGAGTAAAAAATGACTAATAAATATGAATCACCATTATCCACCCGTTATGCATCAGACTATATGCTGAAGCTGTTTTCACAGGACACGAGATATCAGACATGGAGAAAGCTTTGGGTTTCTCTTGCAAAAGCAGAAATGAAGCTGGGTCTTCCAATAACCCAAACACAGGTTGATGCGCTTGAAGCTAACATAGAAAATATAGATTATCAGTGCGTAAAAGAGCGTGAAAAGGAAGTAAGACATGATGTAATGGCTCATGTATACGCTTATGGAAAAGTGGCACCGGAAGCTGCGGGCATTATCCATTTAGGAGCTACCAGCTGCTATGTTACAGATAATGCCGACCTGGTTATTTACAGAGATGCCTTAAAGTACATCAGGACAGAAGTGCTTAAGGTAGCAGCAAATCTTGCAGATTTCGCAATTAAATACAAGGATCTTCCTACTTTGGGATATACTCACTATCAGCCTGCACAGCTGGTTACAGTAGGAAAAAGAGCTTCTTTGTGGCTTCAGGATTTTATGAACGACGTTGAAGAGCTGGATTTTGTTATAGAAAACATGAAGTTTTTAGGATGCCGCGGTACAACAGGTACAGAAGCAAGTTTCATGGACCTTTTTGAAGGGGACGCTGAAAAGATTGATGAAATGAACAAGATGATAAGCCAGGATTTTGGTTTTTGTCATATTGTCGATGTATGCGGACAGACTTATCCGCGCAAGCTCGACAGCAGAATCCTTAACTGTCTGTCTTCTGTGGCACAGAGCTGCTATCGCATGGCAAATGACATCAGATTGCTGCAGCATGACAGGCAGATTGAGGAACCTTTTGAAAAAAATCAGATCGGTTCGTCAGCAATGGCATATAAGAGAAATCCTATGAGAAGCGAGAGAATATGCTCCTTATCGCGTTACCTTATGGCCGATGCCATGAATGCACCTATGACCGCATCAGTGCAGTGGATGGAAAGAACTCTTGACGATTCGGCTAACAGAAGAATTTCAATGCCTGAAGGATTTTTGTGTGCGGATGCCATACTCAGACTTGCACAGAATGTTACAGATGGATTGCATGTAAATGAAAAAATCGTTGAAAATACAGTAAAAGAGTATTTACCTTTTATCGCTACAGAAAACCTTATGATGGAGGCAGTTAAAAAGGGTGGCAATCGTCAGGAACTGCACGAAGTGATTCGAAAATGCTCAATGGAAGCTACTTCAAGAATGAAAAACGGCGAGAAATGCGACCTTCCGGCGCGTCTGGCAGCAGAACCGGCATTTGGAATGACGGAAGATGAGATAAACCAGCTGCTGAAGCCTGAACTTTACACAGGAAGGTGCGGCCAGCAGGTATATGATTACGTTGAAAAGATTAGACCTTTATTAGCAGGCATTTCAAGAGATGCTGCTGAAATCAATTTATAAGAGATAAGAAAAAATGCATCTTGGAAAGGATGATTCGTATGACTAAATATGTATTCGTTACAGGTGGTGTTGTTTCCGGACTGGGAAAGGGCATTACTGCAGCTTCTTTGGGGCGACTGCTTAAGTCAAGAGGATATAAAGTGGCTTCACAAAAGCTCGACCCATATATCAATGTAGATCCCGGTACAATGAGCCCCTATCAGCACGGAGAGGTGTTTGTGACCGAGGACGGTGCAGAAACAGATCTGGATCTTGGCCACTATGAAAGATTTATAGATGAAAATCTGAATATGTATTCAAACTTGACTACAGGAAAGGTGTACTGGAATGTTCTAAATAAAGAAAGACAGGGCGTATATCTTGGCTCAACTGTACAGGTGATACCACATATTACAAACGAAATAAAGGAATTTATCTATGGTGTGGGCAGAAAAAGTGATGCAGATATAGTCATTACAGAAATCGGTGGAACCATCGGGGATATCGAGTCCCAGCCTTTCCTTGAAGCAGTTCGCCAGGTTGCTCTGGAGGTTGGAAAAGAAAACAGCCTTTTTATACATGTGACCTTAGTACCTTACCTCAGCGGATCTGAGGAACATAAATCCAAACCTACGCAGCATTCCGTAAAGGAACTGAGGGGAATGGGAATCAATCCGGATATTATCGTACTGAGATGCGATCAGCATCTTGAAAAATCCATTTTTGATAAGATATCACTTTTCTGCAATGTAAAAAAGGATTGTGTTATCGAGAATATAACTTTGCCAAACCTGTATGAGGCACCCCTTATGCTTGAAGAATCAGGTTTTTCTGCCATAGTATGCAGAGAACTTGGGCTTGAGAGCAGGGAACCTGACCTTAAAGACTGGGAAAACCTCATTGAACTGATAAAAAACAGGCACAATGAAGTCCGCATAGCCCTGGTCGGCAAATATGTAAAGCTGCATGATGCTTATCTGTCTGTGGCAGAAGCCTTGAGGCATGCAGGATATGGCCTGGATGCACATATAGACATACAGTGGATAGACTCAGAAACAATAACGGCAGGCAATGTGGAAGAAATTCTGGGACAGGCAGACGGAATAATCGTGCCGGGAGGCTTTGGCGACAGAGGAATTGAAGGAATGATCCTTGCGGCAGAATATGCCAGAGTAAATAATGTTCCGTATTTCGGCATATGCCTTGGGATGCAGATTGCTGTAATTGAATTTGCAAGAAATGTTGCAGGAATAAAGGATGCAAATTCAGGCGAGTTCGATGAAAGCTGCAAGAACAAAGTAATCGACTTTATGCCGGGACAGAGCGGCACCATAAACAAGGGCGGAACTCTTCGTCTGGGTGCCTATGAATGTGTTATTACACCGGGGACAACCATGGAACGCTGTTATGGCGTGCAGAATATTTCTGAACGCCACAGACACAGATATGAATTCAACAATGAGTACAGAGAGCTGTTTACAAGCGAAGGACTGACAATAGGAGGAACCTCCCCTGACGGAAGACTTGTTGAGACTGTAGAACTTACAGACAGACCTTTCCACGTGGGAGTCCAGTTCCACCCTGAGTTCAAAAGCAGACCAAACAGGCCACATCCGCTATTTACTGGATTTATTGAGGCAGCGTTACTAAAAAGCGGAGGAGAAAATGAGCATTAGAGAAGAATGTGGAGTTTTTGGGATAAGGACAAGGGAAAGCGAAAAGCTTGCAGAAGCTGTCTATTACGGCTTGTATGCGCTACAGCACAGGGGGCAGGAAAGCTGCGGCATTGTAACAAAGCAGAAAAAAAGATTTGCATCTTTGAATACATATATTTCGCCCGCCCTGACTCAGTCATCGAAGGAATCTCCGTGCATGATTCAC
>CALZMV010000117.1 GCA_945788655.1 uncultured Clostridia bacterium
TGCTGCAGCACTAATATCTACAGCTTCTAAAGCAGTTTCATGCACTAAAAAACCCGCTAGGCATAATGCTTAGCGGGTGTCGTTTTTTGTTTTCTTAGAATTTGTGTTTTTTCCTTGTGGAATCCTTAAACTGATTCTTTCTCTGTCTGAAAATAGAATTCTTCTTTATCTGATGTCTCTTAACAGCTGATCTGATAATGAGTATCAGTATTGTAACAACCAAAACAATAACTGCAAAAAATATGTATTCAACATTTTGAGATATAAACGTCAAAAAATCCTTCATAGTATGCTCCCTCAATTGCAAAATCAATATTTTCATTTATTATAGCTTCGTTTATTATAACTTCATTTAGCAGAAAATGCAAAGTATATTGTGATAGAAAACTAAAAATAATACATTTAGATGCAAATAATAATGTACGAGGTGAAGAATTTGTCAAGAATCGGTGTGAAAAGAAGCATATTCGCTTCATTAGTGTTAACTTTGTTTTCATTTATGATGTGTATAATCAGCATCAGCTCATCTTTTGCTGCCTTCGGTCTTATTGCAGCTTTTGTTATCGGTGTGCCCTTCGGCTCATCCTGCTACAGCTTTTTATCAATTAAGAAGGGTCTCATTATCAATACACTCTTCACCATTCACGCCATGTATCTGATTTTTTTCTGGAGCAGAACGCCCATAGAATTTATAGGCGCTATCATTCTTGGAATCAGCGGTGGATATCTTCTCACTACTCTTCCCTATATTCTGGTTGCAGATTTTTTCCCATCGGAAAAAGCTTCCACCCTCGGAAAAATACTTCTCTTCAGCACTTCCCTGACATGCTTCTTTTTTTATGCCTTAAAACCAAATATTGCTTTACTTATGGCTGTTTCGTCCATTTCAATTTTATCAGGCTCATTTTTTCTGTTCAAAACCATCACAAAGCTCAAAAAAGCAGAAATAAATATTCAAAATCAACCTTTGCCACCGATTCTAAAGGAAACCAAAAGGCAAAGAAAAAATCGCATTAAAATCAGCATCTTTTTCTTGTTTATAGCCCTTTCCGCAGGATTAACAGCAAGGATTAAATACATCGCTCCCCAAAGTGAACAGGCAAATTACAGCTGGCTGTTAATCGCAGGACTGCTGCTTTCCCCTATCATAACTTCCCTTTTTATCAACAGGAAAGGGATCTACAGCGGCTGCATACTCCTTATTTTCCTTGCCGAGTTTTCCCTGACGGCAGCCGGCCTCTACCGGACCAGCCCCCTAATATCCCAGCTGGGCGACCTGACCTTCGGCCTGCTCCTGCCCGCACTGGCCATAACCTGCCCCGTCCTGACCTTCTACATGCTGGGGCCGGCTGCCTTCGGGACAAATATTTCCCGGGTAATAGTCGCTTTACCCATAGGATTTTCCGCTGTTATACCCCTTTATACCATCGAGACACGAGCACTTCTGGCATCTCCCATTATTTATCTGTGCCTGTTTCTTTTGGTTTGCAGTTTCTTCACCATATTTTCAGCTTGGAGTCATCGTTTAATCCTTTTGAAATGACATTTTTTATGGTATAATTTCCTAATATGTATAAGTCATATGGAGGAAAAAACATGGCTGCATTCGTAAAATTTGAACATGTAAAAAAAGTATATCAGATGGGAGAGGTTTCAATAGAAGCCCTTCGCGATGCTGATTTTGAAATAAACAAGGGGGAGATCTGCGTAATCGTCGGGCCTTCCGGTGCAGGTAAAACTACTCTCCTCAATATTCTTGGAGGCATGGACACCCTTTCAGAAGGTAATGTATGGCTCGATGGCGAGGAGATATCAAAGTATAACCAGAAACAGCTTACAACCTACAGACGCCACGATATCGGCTTTGTTTTTCAGTTCTACAACCTTGTTCAAAACCTCACAGCAGTTGAAAACGTGTCACTTGCGACCCAGATATGCAAAGATCCCATGGATTCAGTTGAGGCACTTGAAAAGGTGGAACTGGGTCACCGTATCAACAACTTTCCTTCGCAGCTTTCCGGTGGCGAACAGCAGAGAGTTGCCATCGCCAGAGCTCTTGCCAAGAACCCCAAGCTCCTCCTATGCGACGAGCCTACAGGAGCGCTGGACTACAACACAGGTAAGGCCATCCTGAAGCTTCTCCAGGATACAGCAAGGCAGACAGGTATGACCGTTGTAATCATTACCCATAACCTTGCAATTGCACCTATGGCCGACCGCGTTATACACGTAAAGAACGGAACAGTAGAGTCCACTAAAATCAACGATGCCCCTGTTCCAATTGAAGAAATAGAATGGTAAAAGCAGAAGGTATTTTTATGAAAAATTCAATGTTAAAATCTACTCTGCGAGAAATAAAACAAAGCTTTGGCAGATGGTTTGCGATTCTTGCCATAATTGCCCTTGGTGTCGGATTTTTTACAGGACTTAAAGTCTGCAAACCTGCATTTATGGAAACAGGCAATACATATCTGGCGGAACATAATTTTTTTGACTATCGCCTCATCAGCACCCTTGGCCTTGAAGACGAGGACGTTGAAATCATCAAGGATGTTTATCAGGTAGGAAATGCTGAAGGCAGCTATTCCACCGATGCTCTGGTCTCTTTGAAAGGCAGCGACCGCGGAGATATAGGTCTGAAGGTTCTGACTATTTCCAAGGAAATAAACACACCTTCCCTTACAGCAGGCACCATGCCCGCCAAAAGCAATGAATGCCTTGCAGATGACTCCTACTTTACAAAGGATGACATAGGCAAGAAGATAAGAATTAACAAGTCCAACAAGGATACTACACTGGACATGCTCAAGCATGATACCTACACTATCACAGGGCTTGCAAATACCCCTCTTTATTTGAATTATGAGAGAGGTTCTACATCCATTGGCGACGGTACCCTTTCGGCCTTTATTATGCTGCCTGCTTCAGGTTTTTCCTCAGATGTATACACAGAGATATATGTGACCCTTGCAGAAAAATCATATATTTTTTCTGACAGATACGATGAGCTTTGCAAAGAAGCGAAGGAGCCTTTAGAAGAAGCTCTTAAAGTCTGCTCTCAAAGGAGATATGACTCCATTATAGGGACTGCAAAAAAGCAGATTGAAGAGGGTCATGCCGAAATCGACAAACAGAAGGCTGAGCTTGCTGCTGCCGAAAAAGAAGTCCAGACCAACGAAAAATATCTCAAAGGAAGTCAAAGTGTCCTGAATCAGGGGCTCGGATATTACAATTCAGGCTTGGTTCAGTACAAAACTCAGCAGGAAGCTCTCATAAATCAGCTTGACAAATACTACGAAATGGGGCTCATCAGCGAAGATGCATATAAGGAGCAGCGTGCACTTCTTGAGCAGCAGCTTAAGGAAAACGAAGAAGCCATAAACTCCATGCAGCAGGGAATAAATGCCGGCAAGCAAGAGTTAAACAGCGGTCTAAGAGAGCTAAATGCAGCGAAGGCGCAAATTGCCGCAGGTAAAGCCCAGATTGAAGAAGCTGAAAAGAAACTTCAGGACGCGCAAAAGGAAATAGAGAAAATTGAACACCCTACCAACTATGTTCTTGACAGGGCTACAAACATAGGCTATGCATGTTTTGATAACGATATAAGCATAGTTGACGGTATTGCAAAGGTATTCCCGATATTCTTCTTTTTAGTTGCGGCGCTGGTGTGTATGACCACCATGAGCCGAATGATAGAGGAGCAGCGTACACAAATCGGCGTGCTCAAGGCCCTTGGCTACGACAGAAACACCATCATAGGCAAATATATCTTCTATTCAGGAAGTGCTGCCCTGATTGGTGGAATATCGGGCTTTTTCATAGGCACATACCTCTTCTCATGGGTTATCTGGGAAGCTTATAAGATGATGTACGGCTTTGCCGATATTATCTTTGTTATAGACTGGGCAATGGGAGGAATCGCCCTGTTGGCAGCCATTCTCTGCTCTGTTGGTACTACCATTTACTCCTGCTATCACGAGCTTTCTCAGGTGCCTGCTCAGCTTATCAGACCAAAATCACCACCTGCAGGCAAGAGAATTCTGCTGGAGCGGATTACATTTTTATGGAACAGGCTCAAGTTTCTGCAGAAGGTTTCAATCAGAAATGCTTTCCGCTACAAGAAGCGTTTCTTCATGATGATACTTGGTATCTGCGGATGTACAGCTCTTCTTGTGGCTGCCTTTGGAATAAACGACTCTATTAAAAATGTAGTAACAATGCAGTACGATGAAATCTACCACGTGGACTATTCCGTAAACTTTAATCATGGACTTTCAGAAGAAGAAATAGCTGCTTTTAAGGAAGAAACCAAAGATTACACCAAGGATTATCTCTTCCTGTACACAGGCTCCGTAGATGCCAAAAAAGACGGTGAAATCAAGACTATCAATCTGGTTGTAAAGAACGACAGCCAGCCAATCGATAAATTTGTGGATCTTCACAATGGAAAAGAAAAACTTGACTATCCGGGTAAGGGTGAAGGAATAATAAACGATAATCTTGCAACACTGCTTGGTCTTAAGGTTGGCGACAGCTTTACAGTATACAATGACAAGATGGAAAAGATGACC
>CALZMV010000118.1 GCA_945788655.1 uncultured Clostridia bacterium
TTGACCGACTGATTGCAAGACAGATTAAGGCTCCTTTCCTTGAAGTCCCTGAGCCCGACATCGTACTGCCTACAGTTGAAAACGACATGCTAGCAGATGATGCGGAAACTGCGGATACTGCTGAACCTGAAAAGAAGGTAGTTCTTAAGGTTTCTGATTACCGGGTTTCTTTTGATGAGGAGCTTCTGGAAAATGTCAGCTTTGAACTGCTGGAAGGTGAGAAGGTTGCCATTGTCGGCAAAAACGGCACAGGTAAAACTTCACTTATTAAAGATATTATCGCAAACCATAATCCGGCAATTCATATTGATGAAAATGTAAAATATGCCTGTCTGTCGCAGCTTTCAGGTAATCTTGAAGATGGAGAGCAGACTGTATATCAGGTTATGCAGAATGCAGGATTTGGCTCTAAGGAAAGTATTAGAGAATATCTTAAAGATTACTGTCTTGGTGGTGACATCATAGATCAGAAGGTGTCGGAGCTTTCAGGAGGGGAGCAGAATCTCCTGCAGATTGCAATAATCGCATCAAAAGAGGTGGATTTTCTCATTATGGACGAGCCTACAAGCCACTTAGACCTTTATGCGCAGATTGCTCTTGAGAGGGCTATAGAAGAATACAAGGGAACAGTGCTCATGGTAAGCCATGACTTCTATCTGTCAGCTAATTGTGCTGATTATGTTCTCTATGTTGAGGATAATACCATAAGGCGTATGCGTGCGAGAACCTTCCGCAGGATGGTCTATGAGAAGTATTTCGACAGCAGATACCTTGAAATCGACAAGAAAAAGCAGGAGCTTGAGACAAGCATAACTTCCGCATTCAAGAAAAATGACCTTGAGGCTGTAGATAAGCTTTGCACTCAGCTTCAGGAACTAAGCACCAGATAGAGAAGAACATATAGATTTATTATATACAAGGAGATTTACAGTGAACGCGAAAGAAAATTGCAGCATTAACAATATTTACAGCTTAGACGGAAGAGTTCCTGTTTTGAAGGCAATTCCTTTTGGGCTGCAGCACATTCTTGCCATGTTTGTGGCAAACCTTACACCTATCACAATTATTGCGGCGGCAGGAGGACTACCTCAGGCTCAGATTGCCATGCTGCTGCAGAATGCCATGTTTGTAGCGGGGATTGCGACTCTTATTCAGCTTTTCTCTGTATGGAAGATAGGTTCAAGGCTGCCTATCGTAATGGGAGTAAGCTTCACCTTTGTAGGAGTACTCAGCGTTGCAGCCGCAAACCAGGGTTATCCGGTTGTAATAGGAGCTGTAATAATCGGAGGAATATTTGAAGGAGTTATCGGACTTTTTGCAAAATACTGGAGAAGAATAATTGCGCCAATCGTTGCAGCTTCTGTTGTAACAGCCATTGGATATTCATTGTTTTCCGTTGGTGCAAGATCCTTTGGAGGAGGATATGCAGCTGACTTCGGTTCAGCTGAAAACCTGATGCTGGGAACCATTACTCTGGCAGCATGTCTCCTCTGGAATATTTTTACCAAGGGCTATCTGAAGCAGCTTTCAGTACTTATCGGTCTGATTTTCGGATACATAGTGGCCATATTTATGGGAAAGGTTGATCTGTCCGTTATCTTCTCGGAAGGGCTTATTTCACTGCCTCATTTCATGCCTTTTAAACCTGAATTTGATGCGGGTGTAATATTCTCTGTTGCAATTATTTTCCTGGTGTCTGCGGCCGAAACCATAGGAGACACTACAGCAATGGTTTCAGGGGGACTTGACAGGGAAATAACTTCAGAAGAAATTTCAGGCTCCCTTGCATGCGACGGTTTTGCTTCAGCCATTTCCGCATTGTTCGGCTGCCCGCCTGTAACTTCATTCTCACAGAATGTGGGACTTGTAAATATGACAAAGGTTGTAAACAGATTTACTATTGCAACAGGTGCAGGCTGCATGATTCTGGCAGGGCTGCTTCCTCCAATAGGAAACTTCTTTGCTTCTCTTCCTGAACCTGTACTTGGCGGATGTACAATCATGATGTTTGGTACGATTATGGTATCAGGGATGGAAATGGTTGCAAAGGCAGGCTTTACCCAGAGAAACATTACAATTGCGGCTTTATCCCTTTCTGTAGGCGTGGGCTTCACTGCTGCCAGCGAAATCGATTTATGGGCAGTATTCCCTAGTATTGTGCAGACCGTATTTGCTGACAATGTTGTTGCAGTAGTATTTATTGTATCGATAGTTCTGAACCTTATTTTACCAAAGAATATGGAGATTGAAAAAGTATGATGAACGTCATTGCGGTAGGACTGGGAGGCTTCGTCGGGGCAGTTTTAAGATACCTGATAGGGCTTGTTCCTCTTAATGAGCCGTGGCTATTCCCCATAAAGACTTTCGGAATAAATGTGGCAGGATGCATTGCCATAGGAATAATTGCTGCTCTTGCGGTCAGAAATGATTCGCTCAATCCACAGATGTTGCTGTTTCTGAAGGTTGGAGCATGCGGCGGATTTACTACATTTTCCACATTTGCCCTTGAGACAGCTGATTTAATAAAGAACGGAAATATTATTATTTCCTTTTGCTACGTGTTTCTCAGCGTGCTTGCAGGAGTGGCGGTGATTTTTGCAGTAGAATATTTTACACTTAAATGGAGGCAATTTTAGACAGAAATGAAGGACAAAGAGTTATTTGACAAGATACAGAAAGTAATTGATGTGAACAGCCTTCAGCCGGGCAGACTCAATGCCATGCTGGACTTGAAGATTAAGGACTGTTCCCGCAAGGAAAGCTCTGCAGAATTTATTTATGATGTGTCAGAATGGGCTCTGAACCCCTACAACGGTGTGCATGGAGGAATAATCTGTTCCCTATTTGATACCACCATGGGCATCGGAAGTGTTGCCCTGACAGAGCGTTTTGTGACAACTACAGATATTTCTGTAAGCTTCGTTAAACCGATGACAGGCAAGCAGTATTCCATTCAGCTTCAGTATAACCACATAGGCAAAAATATGGCAAGATGCACCGGCAGGGCTATCGATACAGAAACGGGAATTGTCTGTGCAACAGCTATGGGAAGCTTCATGCTTCTTAAAAATTACAGCTTTGATAATTTTGAGAAAGGAATTAAGCTTTAGGTATAATCCATGAATCAGAGAGAACTAAGAGAAATTCGAAGACGTTTTTCTCTGGAAAGCGCTAACATCAGCCACATATACGGCTGCTATGTCAATGCTGCCGGAGAAATCGTCGCAGATATAGATATGTCAGTTGGACTTATGGAACAGGAGGAGGCAGAAATGTACCTTAAGGTGCTCAAAAAGTCTATTTCAGGCACCTTGGGAAGGAATCTTCTTGACATTGCTTTCACCATGAATCAGGTTGAGAATAGCGATGAGCACAGACTTCTTCAGGCATTGAGAAAGTCACAGCTGAAAGATGAAAACATGCGAAAGCTCCTCTACGACAGAATCATAGAAAATCTTGAATTTGGTGATGAAAGCTATGTGATTCTCCTTGGGGCAGACTCCTACGATGTGCCATATAAGGGTAATGATGATGAAATCTTCGATGAGGGCTCAAGTGAAGTCTTTGACTATGTGGTATGCGGCATATGTCCTGTAAAGGATGCAAAGGCTGCTTTAAGATATCGCTCTGAGGAAAAGGCTTTCCGAAATGCATCGACAGGACATGTAATCGGAAATCCTGAAATCGGCTTCATGTTCCCTGCCTTCGATAATCGCAGTGCAAACATACATAATGCCCTTTATTACAGCAGAAACACCTCTGAAATACACGAAGAGTTCATTAAGGCAATATTTAATACTGATAGTGAAGTAATGTCTCCGGCCGCTCAGAAGAACGCTTTTTCAGGTGCACTGACAGAGGCGCTGGGTGAACATTTAAGTCTTGAGGTTGTTCAGGCGGTGCATGGTGAAATCCGCGAAAGACTGGAGATGCACAAGGAAGCCAAGGAAGTTGAGCTGCCTGAAATATACGTTGAGGATGTGAGCGATATATTAAGAAAAAACGGTATCCCCGATGAAAATATTAACTCCTTCAGCAATACATGCGAGGAGGAGTTCGGAAACTCAGGCGTCTTGAACCCTGCAAATCTTATGGAAACCAAGAAGTTTGAGATGGTTACACCGGAGGTTAAAGTTGCAGTGGACCCTGAATATGCCGCTTCAATCAGGACCAAGGTAATAGACGGAGTAGAATATCTACTGATTCCCGTAAGCGAAGGGCTCACAGTCAACGGAATCGACATCAGTCTTGGCGAGGATGAGGAGTAGGCGGCAAGGCTGTAAAGCCCACGCAAAACCGTTCTACGAAGCGTAGGTTGAGTCCGGGCGTAGTCTGATGTTATTCTTTCTTTGAAAGGAAGTTTTCGAAAGGAAGCTTCGAAAGGAAGGGGATAATAATGAACAATTATGTAACAGGAACGACTATAAAGAATCTTAGGGAAAAGCAGAATCTAACCCAGGGTCAGCTTGCAGAAAAGATTGGTGTAACTGATAAGGCGGTTTCAAAGTGGGAAACGGGCAAGGGGCTGCCTGATATTTCTCTAATAGAGCCTCTGGCCAATGC
>CALZMV010000119.1 GCA_945788655.1 uncultured Clostridia bacterium
ATCAGCCGCTTTTTGATAGCATTCCAAAGCCTTATACTTGTCCTGTACAACTCCATATCCATTGCTGTGGCAAAGTCCAAGGTTATTGTAAGCACCTGCAAAGTTCTGTGCCGCTGATTTTTCAAACCAGTAGACAGCCTTTGCATAGTCCTTTGCAGTTCCTTCACCAAACAGATATGCATAGCCTACATTGTTTTGTGCAAGAGCGCTTCCTAAATCTGCTGCCGTCTGATAGCACTGAAAAGCCTTGTCATACTGTTTAGCATTATCATATCCCTGTGCTTTTTTAATAATAGCATCTATTGAATTGTCAAGCACCGAAGGCTGTGGTGATGGTGGAATCTGTGGACTTTTCTCAAGTTCTTTCTTTATTTTTTCAATTACTTTCATTGCATCAGAAACAATCCGTCTATTAGCAAAACCTGCCAATTCCAGTTCCATACCAGTCCAGCTGGATATCCACCCGTATATTACAACCGCTGAAGGTCTATATTCTATCTTTAAATACCAGACTCCAACAATGCTGCTGCCGAACTGCCATACCCATTCTTTGCCGTTATAGACTGTCTCTTTTGCTTTCGTATTGTTCTGTAAGTATTTTTTTACCGTTTGTTCTGCAGCTGTAATATCAGAAACAGGTATTGTAAAACAAGATCTTGCCATTATAAAGTTCCTCCAAATCTTTATTTCAAATATATTTTAGAATCCGTACACCTTTTGTCAATATTTGTTTAAAAGTATACAGTAATCGTTTCTTAAATTCAACCTCATTACTTTGCTGATAATAAAAAACACTGCAAGATCAACAAATTATAAAAATGGGCAATCCCGCTATGGGACTGCCCATTCATTGTTAATATTCGATTTTTAGTAAACCTTTGCACCAGCAGGAATTGCATCATCTAACAGAATGAAGTTCAGCATTTCTTCACCATCGTAGTTATTTACGCATGATAAAAGCATACCGTTTGACATTTCGCCCATCATCTTTCTTGGTGGGAGGTTAACAATTGCAACTGCAGTCTTTCCAACAAGCTCTTCAGGTTCATAGAATTTGTGAATACCTGATAAGATGATTCTGTCTGTGCCTGTTCCGTCGTTAAGAACGAATCTAAGAAGCTTTTCGCTCTTAGGAACAGCTGTGCATTCCTTAATCTTAACAGCTCTGAAGTCGCAAGCCGCAAATGAATCAAATTCTACATATTCCTCGAATAAAGGTTCAACTTCAATCTTAGTCTTGTCAGTAATCTGAACTCTCTTTTCTTCAGCAGCCTTTGCGCCACCCTTCTTCTCAGGCTTCATTGTCGGGAACAGGATAATATCTCTGATGCTTGGAGCATCGCAGATTAACATAATTACTCTGTCAATACCGATTCCAAGTCCGCCTGTAGGTGGAAGTCCAACCTCAAGCGCATTTACAAAATCCATATCCATTGGGTGAGCTTCATCATCAAGACCTGCATCAAGCTGAGCCTGCTGCTCTGCGAATCTTTCGTATTGGTCAATTGGGTCATTTAATTCTGAGAACGCATTACATACTTCCCATCCGTTAATATAGCCTTCGAATCTTCTTGTAATTCTTGGGTCCTTTGAATCTCTCTTTGCAAGAGGTGAAATTTCAACCGGATGACCAACCACGAATACCGGACCGTCAAGGTATCCAGGAACATCTTCGCAGTATTCTTCAAACATTTCTGCAATCAGCTTGCCACGAGTCATTCCCTTAACTTCATCTTCATCCATACCATAAGCAATAGCCGCTGCTCTTGCATCTTCATCGTTATCAATCTTATGGAAGTCAACACCTGTTATTTCCTTAACTGCGTCAGTCATGTCTAGTCTTCTCCAAGGTGGAGTAACATCAAACTGCTTACCCTGGTAAGTGATGATCGGTGTGCCGTTTACAGCCATAGCTGCCTTGTAGATAATCTGCTCTGTTACATCCATAACACTTTCCATATCACCGTATGCCATGTAGCATTCCATTGATGTGAATTCAGGGTTATGGTTTCTATCCATACCTTCGTTACGGAACATCTTGCCCATTTCGTATACTCTGTCAAGACCACCAACAATCAGTCTCTTTAAGTACAGTTCATTGGAAATTCTAAGCTTCATATCGAGGTCAAGTGTATTGTGATGAGTATTGAATGGCCTTGCGTTTGCTCCACCTGCAATAGTAGTCAGGATTGGAGTATCTACTTCTAAATAACCGTAATCATCCTCAAGAACTCTCTTGATTTCCTTTATAATTCTAGCTCTCTTAATAAATGTATCTCTAACTTCAGGGTTTACAATCAAGTCAACATATCTCTGACGGTATCTTAAATCTGTATCCTTTAGACCATGCCACTTGTCTGGTAGTATCTGAAGAGATTTACTTAACAGAACAATCTTTTCAGTCTTAATTGACACTTCTCCATGCTTAGTTCTGAATACAGTACCTTCAACACCTACGATATCACCGATGTCATAACCCTTGAACCAGCTGTATTCTTCTTCGCCAATAGCATCACGTCTAACATAGCACTGAATTCTGCCCTGTTTGTCCTGAATATCGATAAATGAAGCCTTACCCATGTTTCTGAATGCCATGATTCTGCCTGCACAGGATACTTCCTGGTCTTCCATAGCATCAAAATTGTCTTTAATATCTTTGCTGTGAGCAGTCACGTTCCAGTTTTCAACTAAAAACGGATTTCTGCCTGCTTCCTGCAGAGCCTTAAGCTTTTCTCTTCTGATCCTTCTCAGTTCATTTAAATTCTCTTCCGAGGTCTCATCCTGAACTTCAGGATTGACCTCGACTCTTGTCTCTTCCATGCTCATAGTCTAACCCTCTCTAAAACTAACTACTTTGTAATATCTAAAATCTTATACGCAATCAACCCATCCGGAACTACGATTTCTACAGTTTCGTTCTTTTGCTTACCTAAAAGATTTCTTCCCACTTCTGATTCGTTGGAAATTCTGCCGGCAAAAGGATCTGCTTCAGTAGAACCAACAATTGTAAATTCGTCAATATCTCCTGTTTTAACATCCTGAACCTTTACTTTTAGTCCAACTCTGACTCTATCACTAAGCATATCCTCTTCGTTAATGATAGTAGCCTTACGAATCATATTTTCTAATTTAAGGATTCTTTCTTCAAGTTCTGCCTGCTCATTCTTGGCAGCATCATACTCTGCGTTTTCTGAAAGGTCACCGTAAGAAATAGCTTCCTTAAGTCTTTCTGAAATTTCTTTTCTTTTTACAGATACAAGTTCTTCATGTTCTGCAACTATTTTGTCATACCCTTCCTGGGTTAATAATACTTCTTCTGACATTCTTAATACTCCTTTCGACCTATATAAATTAGCCGTGGCAAATATTATACTCTAAATCAGGCTGTTTTGTCAATGGCTACCAATAGCTGTCGTTGGCTATTTCTCACTGTTTTTAGCCTCATCGATGTACTCGATATTGACATTTCTGCTGCTTGTCAGATAAACAGCAGTAGCATAGCATACGTCAAACTGCATCACATCTCCAACCTGCCATTCCTTTGCCGCATCTTCAACATCAACGATGGTATGATCGCTGGCAGCACCAACGATTTCGATTCCTTCTTCCATAGGAAGCAGTTCACCGGGATCACCATAGTCCACCTTGCCCATACCAAGAAGTGCTCTTCTTCTGATGCCCCTGTCGGTATATGCCACTGTGTGTCCAAAGGCATCTACGCCTATAGTTCCAACCGGGAATGTTGGTTTGTCCTTTACTTCAATAATTTCTGCCTTCAGACGGAAAATATCCTGATACAATTCTGACATATCATATCCATAGAAAACATCAAGGTCTCTTGCCATCAGAACGCCCTCTCCAATTCTCAGAAGATTTATTCTTTCAGGAATATTTCCATCCCATACTCTAAGCAACGAACTTGTTGCTCCTCCTGAAATATATTCAAGCTCACGTCCGATTCTTTCTTCTATTCTTTCTGCTAATCCAATCAGTTCTTCCATCTTTTCGACAGTAGGAAGTGTTGAACCATAGCAGCCAACATTAAATCCAATACCTACAAGCTGAATGTTAATCATTCTGTTTTCTATGTATTCTGCTACATCAACAAGTTCATCCTTGTCCCAGAAACCTTCTCTTAAGTCTCCTACATCCGCCATAAGTATTACCTTATGAAGTTTGTTCTGCTTTCTTGCTTCTGCATTAAGAGCTTTAATCACTTCCAGTTCACTGTTTAAGCTGATATCTGCAATTCTTACCACATCTTCGACTTCGCTCAGCATAGGAATTCTGATAAGCATCATCTTCTTTTCGATACCTGCATCCTTTGCATCTTCAAGCTGTTCAAGTCTTGACGAGGCGATAAATGCTACACCTGCTTCATCAAATGCCTTTGAAACTTCCACAAGACCGTTAGCGCCTTTTACTACACCGGCAACCTGAATTCCCATGCTGCCGCATTTATCAACTATCTTCGCAACGTTATGTCTTAGGTGTGCAACATTAATTTCAAGTTTTGGATATCTCTGCTTCATATATTTTTCCTCCCTAT
>CALZMV010000120.1 GCA_945788655.1 uncultured Clostridia bacterium
TTTGGTGGAGATAGCGTCTTGCAGTTACTGCATAAGGGGTAGCCAAATCAGTAAGCTCAATTATTCTTTCTAAATCGTTGTCCATATTTTTCTCCGTTGTTTGCTAAAATATTTGTACTTATATTATATATCCTTGATTGTATTCGGTCAAAAGATTCTGCTATACTTAAGATATAAAATTAAAAATGGCACTTATTTTGCTTGTATAATACGGTGTTATTAATTGATTTCGGGGGCATGTAATATGAAAAAAATATACTATAATGCAAAGGTTTACCTTGAAAGGGAGAAGTTTGCTGAAGGCTTTGTCGTAGAGGATGACAGGTTTGTAAAAGTTGGATCAAATGAAGAAGTATTGTCATTGGCTGCTGAAGATGACGAGAAAATTGACTGTAACGGAAAAACAGTAATTCCCGGTTTCAATGATTCGCATTTGCATCTTCTCGGAATGGGGGAATATTTGTGCAAGCCCGATCTTGGGGCAGCCGGATCTATCGATGAAATGGTGGAAATGTGCAAAATATACATTGACGAGCATCCTGAGGAGACAAAGGGAGGTCTGCACGCCTCTGGATGGAATCAGGATTTATTTGTGGATGAACAGCGCATACCTGACAGGCATGATTTAGATCGTATTTCCACAGAAATACCTGTTTTCTTGGAAAGAATCTGCGGACATATCTGTAGCGGTAATACTAAACTCATAGAACTTATGGGCCTTGATGAAAATTCACCACAGTTTGATGGAGGAGAATTCCTTATGGGAGAGGATGGGTATCCTAACGGCATTTTTACAGAAAATGCATGCAATATTGCAAAGAACTATTTTCCTCCGGATGATTTGGATACCGTTATCAGATATCTCGATGCGGCCACAGATCGTGCTGTATCCTTTGGAATCACTAGTGTGCAGAGCAATGATATAGGAACCATTGCGATGGACTGGAAAAGATATTTTAAGATTTTTAGGGACTATTATGCAAGCGGCAGAGGAAAAGTGAGATACAGACATCAAAGCTGCTTTTTAACCCTTGAGGATTTGGAAGAATATATTGAAACGGAATATGAGCGCAAAGACGAGCTTTATCCTGAAGGTTCACTAATCACCTTAGGACCGCTTAAAATATTTAAAGATGGCAGCCTTGGCGCAAGGACCGCGATTTTGCGTGGACCATATTGTGATGCTCCTGATGCAAAAGGTACATCATGGGCTGACAGAGAGACTATTCAGAAGTTCTGTGACAGAGCAACTGAAGCAGGTATGCAGGTTGTTGTACATGCCATAGGTGATGGTGCAATTGAGGAAATGATTGATGCATATTCAAATACATACATGGATGGAGACAGTGTGAAGAATCCTCTGCGCCACCAACTGATTCATTGTCAGATTACAGACAGAAATCTTCTTGAAAGAATAGCTGAAAATAAAATACTTGTAAGCTATCAGCCTTGTTTTCTGGACTACGACATGAAGATAGCCGACAGGTTATGCGGAGCAGAGCTTGCATCTACATCTTATGCTTTTAATACTATGGATGAATTGCTCCCGGGATATGTATCTTATGGAACAGATGCGCCGGTAGAGGACTTTGACCCCTTTGCCAACATATACTACGCGATGACAAGAAAAAACTCAGACGGTACAAATGTGTTTTATCCTGAAGAATGTGTAGATATCTATACTGCTATAGATGCCTATACAAAAAACAGCGCCTTTGCTGAGTTCTGTGAAAACAGCAAAGGACGCATAGAAGAAGGCTATCTGGCAGATTTTGCAGTACTGGATAGGGACATTTTTGTTGTCAAACCTGAGGATGTAAGAAACACCAGGGTTATTGAAACCGTAGTTGGAGGCAAAACCGTATACAGCATTATATGAGTTATAATCCTATTTAATAGAATTTCCATGATTTTCTACATATTATTTCTTATAAAGCTGAGAGCGTTTCTGAAATATATGTCATCCAGCTGATCAGATGATAATCCTCGTTTAAGCAGGTATTCATACATTTCGATAACCTTGGATGGAGAACTTAAGCAATCTGGCAACTGGGCACCGTCAAAGTCGGAACCCAGAGCCAGATTTTTTTCTGCTCCCAGATCAATGAAGTGGCGTATGTGCTGGTAGAACATATCTGCATAATCCACAGTGGCACCGTCAGTTAAAGTGTCACTAATGAAGGCTGTGTAGTAGTTCAGTCCAATAAGACAATTGCGCTTTACCAGCTCTTTTATCATATCATCTGTAAGATTTCTCTTATGTGAGCAAACAGTACGGGCATTTGAATGAGTTGCCATAAATGGTTTTGATGCTACTTTTAAAAGATCGTCAAAACCTCTGTCGTTAAGGTGGGAGATATCTATTATAATACCGTTATCTTCCATCAATGGAATTACAGCTTTTCCGAATTCCGAGAGACCTTTTTCTGTATTATGACCAGAGCCGATCTCGTTTTCTCCGTTCCATACAAGAGTCATTACCTTAACTCCGTCTTTCGCGATTTCTTTTACTCTTTCTGGATTTCCTGCAAGGACGCTGCCTCCTTCAACTGTTAAAATGGAAGCAAACTTCTCATCTGACCATGCAGATTCAATGTCGACAGAAGAGCTGCACTGCATAACGCTGTCTTCAAATAGCTTTAACTGGTCAAAGTAGCTTTTTTTAATTTCATTATAAAAGTCAATGGCCTCATTTCCGCGTAATCTGTCAGGCATAAAGATAGCATGCATCTGTGCCCAGTTTACGCCTTTTGGGACTTTAGAGAAGGCCATATCGCAGTTATTGTTGTAGAGAGGGTTTTTTAAAGGGGTACCATCTTCTGTTGTTGCAGTAAGTGTATCACAATGTAAATCTATTATCTTTTTCATTTACAGCACCTCATATTTAATCATTTCGCAATCATATCTTAAGTCACAGGAATCAAAACCCCTTTCGTCGGATTCAAATTCGCCATATTGGTTATCATATGGATCTGCACGCCAGTGATCCTTGTCGATTGTGAAAGATGCTTGAAATTCATTGTTTGCAATCATTCTAAATGAGTCTATGTTGCCAAAGTAGAACTTTCTTCTTTCTTCATCTCCTGATCTTGCAGCAGACAAACCGTAAGACGGGTCTGCGAAGAACCAACCGTATGGAGCCACATAGAATCTTGCCCAGTCATGAGCTCCTACAAAGTCAGGCTCTGCAACCAGACCGCTCTGCCAGCGGGCCGGAATGCCAGCGCATCTGCAAAGGGTTATGAACAAAAGGGCAAAAACACCACAGTCACCTGTATAGTTTCTTGCGCACATTTCTGCAATGCTTTCAAGAACGAAATATTGAGGCATAAAAGTGTATCTCATATTTAAAGTGATGAAATCGTAAAAGATTCTAGCCTTTTCCATTGGGCTGGCAACACCTTTTGTCAAAGATTCTGCAAGAGCCTTTATATATGGCGTAAAGGCAATATGAGGCTGTTTCTCTTCAGTATAGAAATTAGGTTGTGCAGCTGTATCCACAACATCTGATTCTACATTTGTATCATGGAAAGTCGCAGTATATGTATATGAGTATTCTACTGAAAAAGGATGGTTTTCTTTCATTGTTTCCTGCCAGCACACAGTACGCTGAGGTGCATCGGAAGGAGCAATACTGCCTCCTGCAGGGAAGATTTCTTCTATGACGATATCGCTCTGCTCATAGCAGTCAGCAGGGATTGGAAGATGAACTTTTACTTTCATTCCCGGTTTAAAGTGTTCGTCTTTCAGTTGTATCCAGGCTTTCATGCGTATTCTGTTGGAAAAGCTTCCGTCTGTTTTGAGCTTGGAACGCATGTTGGCAGAGTGCTTCGGCTCTGATAAATCACTTTCTGACCCGGACAGGCTGATACCTGCGCGTTTTGCAAAATCATGATTTGTTTTTAAGAGTGTGGAGAAAAAGCCTGCAAATATGTGCATCTCACCTCTTAAATAAATCCAGCTCACCTGATTTGTATCAATTAGAGCATCTAATTCGTCCATTGTGAAATCAGGGACTTTTGTCTGAATCTTTTCAAGAGCTTCCTCCTTTGTGTATGGATAATCATTTGGGAGTCTTCTGATTATTTCTTTCTGAACAGTAAGACACTGGCGAAGGGGATAAGAGGTTCCTTCGTTTTCAAGCCTTAAATCAATAAGACGAAGGGCACCTTCAAAATCGCCGTATATCTTTCTTCTTTGAATATCTTCCGGAAGTCCAATGGATAAATATTCGAATGTGTTGTTTATTTTCATTTTGCCACCTTTTTGCCTTTTTTTAGTATTATAGCTCATATTATTGCAAAAATCCTGCCAATTTTCTTTTATGAATAATGCAATGTAGAGTATATACCTGTAACGAACGAAAAGGATAAATATCTTTGGCACGGATATTGCATCTAAAAATGATAGTACGTGATGATACACAAAGTCAAGAGATGGAGGTTATTTATGGGACTTTCTAAAGATAGTAAAAT
>CALZMV010000121.1 GCA_945788655.1 uncultured Clostridia bacterium
TAGGAACGGCAAAATTTTTTACACTTCTATTACTTCTTTATCGCACATTAGCAAATACTAGAGGAATATAATGTGGACCTAAAAGCAAGAGACTTTAGAGGGAATGGAAAATGGTCAAACAGAATGAAAAAAACTTTTCTTGCACAGGGTAGCAAATGGACTGATAGCGTAGAGCGGGATGTTAAACTATTGGTGGCTGAGTGTATAGCAAGAAGAAATACTAAAAATGTCGAATCAATTCTAATTAAGGAGAAGGCGGGCTTTCTAAATGGTCTAGTCACTGCTTTAGAAAGAATGTTAGCAGAGGGATAAGCTATAAAGGCATTGGAAGCAATTGCTTCCAATGATTTGAACCACCCGACACCATCCCGCAAGCAAATTTGCAACTTTTTCTGCAACAAAAATTTCTACAAGCAAAACATTGAGCGGAAAATCGATGTTAAAATCGCCTTTTAAAATACAATATGGGGTGCAAATAAGCTAAAGAGGAAACCTAAAAATGAGTGGGAATAATCACTACAAATACGAAACCCCTTGGAATTCCAAGGGGTTTAGCGTTTTTTGAAGGCCCATCAATAGTTTTCATTGTGAGAGCAAAGAATAAATGGTATAATACCACAAAAGAATGGCGAAAGCTTCACAAAATAATATAAAAAGAAGCTGAAGAACACTCTTCAACTGTTGACAAATGTGGCAATATATTTGTTATTTAAAAAAGAACACATAACGAGGTATTAGACAATGAAGAAATTGGTTGCATTACTTATGGTAGCAGTTATGAGCTTATCCCTTGCGGCCTGTGGCGGTAACCCGAAACAGATTGCTAGCGGAAACTGCACAGATACAATAACCTGGACATTAGACAGCAATGGTCTCTTGGTAATCAGTGGTACAGGCGAAATTAGTGATTATGAAAAGGGAGCAGATAACCAACCATGGGCAGGTTATAGGAACGATATTACAGCGCTGGTTATTGAAGATGGAATTAGTAGAATTGGAGATCGAGCATTTCAGAGCTGTAGCAATATGAAAAGTGCGACCATTGGAAATGACGTTGCCGGCATTGGTGAATGGGCATTTCAAAATTGTTTTGAGCTGACCGATGTTGAATTGCAACCCGATGTGAATCTTGAAAACGGTGCTTTCCGCAGCACCCCTGCAGAATTTGATGTCAGCGCAGCAATGACGACATGCTATACAGGCAGTTATTATGATTCAGCTCTGTCTCGGGTTAATCTGACAGGAAACTACCGAGAGGATATTATCAACATCGCATTGTCGCAGCTAGGGTATCATGAAGGCGATAGCGAATATGATTATGATGGTAGAAACACACGCGGCAGCAGTGACTATACTGAGTACGGCAGGTATTTGGGAAACACAGGCAGTGCATGGTGTTCTGAATTTGCCAGCTGGTGTATTTTAAAGGCTAATGTGCCAACTCAAATCGTTGCACCAAGCCGCAGTGCTAACGTTGTCGGCTTTACAGAAGGTACTTCTGCCACATGGTATACTTGGAATCAGACAATCTATGGTGGAGGAAGCTATGAACCGCGTCAAGGAGATATTATTTTATGGGCGTGGGATAACAACAGCCATAGCACAGATGAGAATTTAAGTCATACCGCTATTTTGCGGACCGCAGAAGCGCAAAATGGTGGACGTGTTATTCTAAAAACCATTGATGGAAACAGTAATAATCGAGTTGAGGAGTGCAACTATACAGTAAATGCGGCTAGTGGTTCACTGGTTGGCCGAACCGGAAGGCTGTGTTATATCATTGCACCGGATTATTGATGGCAGATTTCTGGTAATGATTAAATAGAAACAGAATATTGAAGATAAGCGCAAAGCCCTTTGAATCTCAAGGGTTTTGTTGTATTAGCATAAAAGGTGATGAAATAAGATTAAAGGAGCATTTGAACCATTCTTTAGACAGGAAAAATAGACTTTTCCTGCTTCAAAGGTAATAAAAAGGCTGTTTGTGCATTGGCATGGCATTTGCACTAAAGAGTTACAGCGAACAATAAGTTGAAACTATTAAATATACAGGAGGTTCCCACTCATGATTGAGTACGTTATGGCCGCTAAAAACGGCAGAACAATTCCAAAGGAGGATAAAATTTTCGGAATCAGCAACAGAGCAAATGCAATGATTGATGAAAAAGGCAAGGATGCTGTTATTAACGCAACAATCGGTGCGTTATTGGATGATAACGGTGATTTAATGGTTCTTTCCTCTATTGACGAGACTTTTAGAAAGCTTACACCATCCGAATACGCGGCATATGCTCCAATCGCAGGTATACCTGCATTCAGAAAGGCAGTAGTGAAAGCCGCTTTGGGCAAGTATGAACCTAAGGGTTATGTAGAAGCTGTTGCAACACCTGGCGGAACAGGAAGCATCAGAAATACAATGTCTGTTTATACTGAACCCGGAGATACAGTACTTACAAGCGACTGGTTCTGGGCTCCATACAGAACAATTGCAAGCGAAATCGGAAGAAAGCTTGATACCTTTGTATTTTTTAACGATGAAAGAAAATTCAACATAGCAAGCTTCGAAGAAAAGGTACTTGAACTTCTTGAAAAGCAGGAACATCTTGTAATAATACTTAACACTCCTGCACACAACCCTACAGGATACTCTCTGACAATTGAAGACTGGGAGGGTGTAGTTGCAGTACTTAACAAGGTTCCTGCAGATAAGAAAGTTGCTCTTTTAATCGATGTTGCATACATAGACTTTGCAGGAGATGAAGATGAATATAGAAAGTTCCTGCCCGTTTTGGAAAGGTTGCCTAACCACGTACTTCCAATAATCGGATACAGTGCATCCAAGACATTAACAGCATATGGAATGAGATGTGGTGCAATGATTTGCCTGGCACCAACAAAAGAAATTGCCAGCGAATTCAAGAGCATGGGAGAATTTGCATCACGAGGAAGCTGGTCAAACTGTTCCAAAGCGGGGCAGAGTGTCATGGCAAGAATTTACGCTGATGAAGAGCTTCAGGCAAGAGTAACGAAGGAAAGAGCAGAAATCAGAGACATGCTCCTGAGAAGAGGTAAGGCCTTTGAAGAAGAAGCAAAGAAGATTGGTCTTGTAACAGTGCCATTCGATGCAGGTTTCTTTGTATCCATACCTTGTGATGATCCGGATGCAGTTGCAGCAAAGCTCGAAGAGAAAGGAATCTTCATAGTTCCTCTGGCAAAGGGAGTAAGAGTGTCAGTTGCATCTGTATCAGAAGAAAAGTGCAAGTTGCTTCCTGCTGAAATCAAGAAAGCGATAGAAGACTAGAATAAACATATGTAAAAAACATCTGGTTTTACTGGCTGAAAAGAAAAAGACAGACACAAGCCTTGAATAAAAAACGAACCCAAGAGTTTCTGATAACGCTCTTGGGTTTTTTACGGCTCTATGTCAAATCTTGAGACAGATGATTATCCATCACCCACCCCAACATTTATTATAGAGCCACCTCTTGGAATGCAGCAAGGGTTGTTATATAATGGAATCTGTTAGTTTTGCATACGAGGAGTTAATTTTTAATGGAGAATCTGATTTTCAGCCTAAACGCAACAGTTCCCATTTTCTTGCTGATGATTTTAGGACTGTTTTTTAATAAAGTTGGATTGATGGATGACGGATTTGCAAATAAGATGAATACTTTCGTATTCAAGGGGCCCCTGCCGGTGATGCTGTTTCTGGATCTGGCAACCGTAAACGTCCAGGAGGCATGGGATACAAAGTTTGTTCTGTTCTGCTTTGTCGTAACTGTGATTTCCATAGCAATTGCAGCCTTTATTGCATTCATGTGGAAGGACCATTCCATCAGAGGAGAATACATTCAGGTTTCCTACAGAAGCAGTGCGGCGATACTTGGTATCGCTTTTATACAGAATATTTACGGAACAAGCGGCATGGGACCTTTAATGATTATCGGAAGTGTACCATTATACAATATAGTTGCTGTTTCGGTATTAACTGTTTTCATGCCGGGTGGCGGCAGACTGGATAGGAAGACCATCAAAAAGACATTGATAGGAATTATGAAAAATCCAATAATAATCGGAATTATCGTAGGCTTAATCTGGTCTGTATTAAGTCTTCCAATACCTGAAATTGTTTTTAAGACTGCCTCAAAGTTTGGAGGTACAGCAACACCTCTAGGACTGATGGCAATGGGTGCAACCTTTGATATTAAAAAGGCATTTGCTAAAGTTAAGCCGGCTGCAGCAGCAACCTTTACAAAGCTAATAGGTTATTGTGCGCTTTTTTTGCCTGCGGCGGCGTGGCTAGGCTTCAGAAATGCAGAAATGATTGCCATTCTGGTCATGTTGGGTTCGCCCACAACAGTTACAAGTTATGTAATGTCTAAAAATATGGGACACGAAGGTGTTCTTTCAGCAAGTACAGTA
>CALZMV010000122.1 GCA_945788655.1 uncultured Clostridia bacterium
ATCAATTGCTTCCTCAATAGCATGATTTTCAAAACCTTTACGCTTTAAATATTCTGCAACCTGTCCCTCGGTCTTAGCCTGCATAGCCACATATCTTAAGGCTGTTGACTTACATTTTTCAGAACTCATAAGATTCTCCCGCTGAAGCGATTACGCAGTTTTCTCCAAGCTTTTCCCTAAACATTAAGATTGCGTCCATGCCTGTACAGTGAACAGGAAAAATCCTTTTAACTCCCAAATCACATATGGTATCAACAACTGCCCTTCTCTGGCTGCTGTTAAGTGGGTAGAGATGCATTCCTGCAATAATTCCCAGTATTCTCTCCTGCGGAAATACCTCCCTGACGCGGCTGATAATAGCCATCATTCCAGTATGGCTGCATCCCGAAAAAACATAAAGTCCCCCATCCTCCTTTACCACTAAAATCTGTTCGTGGTCCATAGAATCAGGAACAAGCCTTCCCTCATGATTCGGTCTGTAAAAGGTCTCTGCCATTGGGTATTCCTTAAGAGGCTCTATATTCCCTATTATAGTCATATTGTCATTAAGCGACACGATATTTTCAGTGAAAACAATTCTGTCATAAATACTCTTTACAAAATCATCACTCCATCTTATGCCGCAGTTGTAGCTTTCTATCCGGCCCTTTTCATCGGTTCCGTAGGACTTTGCTATTGCATTCTTGTGTATAAATATCTTTGCATCTTTGTTAGAATCACAAAAGGCCTCCATGCCTTCAGTATGGTCATAATGGCCGTGGCTTATTACTACAGCTTCGACATCGTCTATTGGCAATTTAAGATTCTTTGCATTTTCAAGGAAAAGAGACGAAGCTCCAACATCAAAAAGCACCTTGTGGTTTTGGCTTTCAATCATAACAGAAAGTCCCCACTCAGCCATGCACAAGGAATTTTCAGTTTTATTATCAGATAAAAATGTAATTTTCATTAATCATACCTCCTCTATTTGTATGTCGTCATCCACATTTTCCTTAATACATGCAACACACTTTAGGTTATCAGCTAAAGGAATGATAACAAACCTTAGGGATTCTCCTCTATATTCTGCCTGCGTCACAAGGCTTCCTGATGGATCTACAAATTCAGGCATATCTCCGAAGAATCCTTCTCCGGTATACTTACCGTAGGCTTCTCTCATAGTCCAGATGTCGAAAAACCCCTCAAGACCATGCAGCTTCACATATTCCTGCTCGCAGTGCGCAAAGAACCTGGCCGCAATTTTCTCAAATCTGCATGGCCTGATATACTGGATATCCAATCCGCAGCGCCCCGGTCCCATCAGGCATGCCCACATATTGTCGCTGTGGCTTACGCTGAACTGAATATGAAAATCTTCAAAAAAAGGCTTCCCCATATCAGTCCTACTTATCTTGATTTGGGCAAGCTTCTTAACAGGAACACCATAAACACGAGCTGCCTTAAAAACCAAGGCATCCCGGTTGTTATTGTGTTCTTCATATTTCAATTTTAAATCTTTGCAAACAAAAAGTTTATAACTACTCTTCATCCTTCTTTTCTTGCAGCCTTTCAAGTACGCGCTTGTATCCGTCTGCACCATAAGTCAGGCACTTGTTTATTCTGCTGATAGTGGCAGTTGATGCTTTGGTAAGTGCTTCAATCTCTGTATAAGTTTTCTTCTCTGAGAGCAGCTTTGCTACCTGCAGGCGCTGTGCTATTGCATGAATTTCATTAACTGTACAGATATCTTCAAAAAATCTGTAGCAATCCTCCTGGTCTCTTAATGTGAGAACCGCTTCAAACAGTTCATCAATATCTTCTCTTTTAAACTTTGATTCATAAGACATAGATCGGTTTCTCCTTTTAATCTATATGGAAAATTATATCATCAGCCCTCTTTTTCGTCAAACTGTATTTCATCAACCAGGAACTGCAGCCTCTTGATTCCCTGCCATACCTGTGCCTCCAAAACACCAATTAAAGTCTCTCTCCTCCGGTGCAGGCAAGACTCATCAAAGTCCTTTGCCTTGCCAAACATGACGCATTGCACCTTTGGACATGCATCATTATTTGCGGCGAATCTCATGTGCTGTCCTTCATTTCCCATATGCTTTATTTCGCTTATGGATACACCGCTCAACTGAATAAGTGGCTTTGGATTTTTATTCCCAAAGGGTGCAAGCAGTTCCATCTGGTCTGCAAGCTCCGCTGTCAAATCGCATGTTGCAAGTTCAAGTTCCACGTTATATTTTTTCGTGAAAATCTCCGGATTGGATTCTGCAATTCGCTTCATCTCGTTTCTAAGACCCTCACACAGTCCATCATAGTTTTCCGCCTTTAAGGAGAAGCCGCATGCTCCCGCATGGCCGCCGAACTTATCAAAGAGGTTTTCCTGAGTTTTTAACAGCTCGTATAGATTTACACCCTCAATACTTCTGCCGGTTCCCTTTAGCTGGCTGCCATCAGAACCTGTCTTTGTAACAATGATTGAAGGTCTGTAGTAGGTTTCCTTCAGCTTACCGGCCACAATGCCTGCTATTCCCTCATGCGCATTCTCACAGTTTATTATTATGATGTCATCAGGGCTGTCCTTGTCAATTGCAGATGCACATTGCATAAAAAGCTGATTCTGCAACTTCTTCCGCAGGGCATTTTTTGCAATAAGGTCTGAAACAATCTCCTTCTCTCTCGACTCATCTGCCTCGCCTAACAGCAGTTCAACAGCCTGTCCGGCATCCTGTATCCGTCCTGAGGCGTTTAAGTGAGGCACTATCACATAACTAATGTTTTCGGATGTAATAGTTCCCGGCTTGAGGGATGTCTCCCTGATAAGTCTCTCAAGGCCGCTCCTTCTTCCAAGATTTAACACTTTCAAGCCAAACTTTACCAGAGTTCTGTTTTCATCCACAAGGGGCATAATATCTCCTATGGTTCCTACAGCAACTAAATCCAAAACTTCAGTTAAAACGGATTTAGGCAGTTGACTTCTTTTTTGAAGAGCCTGGCACAGCTTAAATGCCACTCCGCAGCCTGCCAAATCCTTGAATGGATAGACGGAATCTGGATGCTTCGGATTAATAAGAATGCAGTCTGCCATCTTGTCTGTAATGGTATGATGGTCAGTTATTACTACCTTTAGTCCAAGACTTTTAGCATATTCGACTTCATCATATGACACGCTTCCGCAGTCAACTGTTATAATCATACTGCATCCCGTCTCTGCTATAGTGGTTATGGCATCCTTGTTGAGCCCATAACCTTCATCAAAACGAGACGGAATATAGTAGCTTAGGTTTGACGGATCTGTCAGCTTGCCCAAAACGCTCATCAATATGGTTGTTGATGTGATTCCGTCAGCATCATAATCTCCATAGATGCAGATTTTTGTTCCTTTTGCAATTTCAGATAAAATCAAATCCACTCCCGCTTCCATATGTGGAAGCAGGAATGGATCGTATGTCTTTTGAGGTTTGTCAGATAAAAACTCAATAATATCTTCTTCAGACGTGATTCCTCTATTATTCAATAATTTTTTAAAAATCGGATTTAAATTCATAATCAATTATCCTACATAATTTAGTGGGTCCACAAGTTCACCGTTAGTACGGAATTCCAGATGTAAATGAGGTCCTGAAGATACCCCTGTGCTGCCAATGAGACCTATAACCTGTCCACCTGTCACCTGCTGACCTGAGCTTACCTTTATACTGCTCATATGTCCGTACAGAGACGTAATGCCGCCGCCGTGGTCGATGATAACGCAGTTACCATAGCCTCCATTCCATCCAGACAGAATAACTGTACCTGACGCACAGGCAAGTATATTGGCTCCATAGCTTGCTCCAATATCAATTCCTGAATGGTATTTGTATACTCCGTAAACAGGATGAATTCTATATCCGAAATATGATGTGAGATATCTGCTTGATGGAACCGGCCATACATAGGCACCGCCTACATATTCAGAGTTTGAAGAGCTTGACATATTCTTGATCTTTTCTGACAGTGCCTTTGCTTCTTCCATAAATTTATCTTCAGCAGCCTCGAGTTCTTTTTTAAGCTTGTTTAATGAACTCATTTCAGCATCAAGCTCTGCCTTTTTGCTTTCTAGAGCTGCTTTTTCAGTTTTTAGTTCATTGCCGATTTCAACCAGTTCTTCCTGCTCCTGTTCCAAGGTTTGAAGAACATCCATATCGTTCTTGTATATTGCCTGAATCATTTCCAGATTGGAAATAAACTCAGAAATATCGTTTGATCCAAGAAGAACATCGATAAAGCCAACGGAGCCATTCTTATACATTACACGAAGGCGGCTGTTTAGACCGTCCTCACGTTCCTTCATCTCCTGCTGCTTCTTGGCAATCTTTTTTTCCACTTCAACAACCTTTGCATTGGC